>JAPHUI010000042.1 GCA_026193755.1 Ignavibacteriaceae bacterium
ATTTTTCTCATAATCGCTGCTTCCCTTCTTAAAAACACGTAATTCATATCTTCCCGACTTAGGAACCATAAAATTGAATTTTGTCGGTCCGTTAATAGTTACATCTTTTTCCCATTCATTAACTTCTTTTTGTTCCGAGGTATAATAATATCTGTTGTTGTAATCTTTTTTAAGGACCGTCTGCCATTCGTATCTGACAAGCTTTGCGGTAGCAGCAAAATTATTTATTTGCTTGTCATCTTTATCAACTGCGACAAGATTAAAGGTTATGTTTTCGTTCACTCCGAAATAATAATCAGTTGATTTTATGCCGATGAAATAATCCTTTGGGTAAACATCAAAGCTTGCCGAACGTGTTACTGTCCTTCCTGTAAGATCGAAAATACTTACGTAGGCTGTTCCGGTTACAACACCTTTACTCTTAATTTCAGAAGGAATATTGTATTCAATCTTTGTCTTACCTTCAGAATCTAATTGTCCTTCAAGTAAAGTATGATCAACACTTGTATTTGTTATTGATGAATTTGAAAAAACATAGCCGGGATAATTTTTACTTTGGAAAGATTTATGATTTAACTGAATATCAGTTTCATATTTCATTTCGGCTGCAGGCGCACCAAAAAGAAATTCTGCAGCTGCATTAATTGTAACTTTTTCACCTGGTTTAGTTTTTTCTTTATCTGATTTAACATTAACACGAATCTTATCGGGCACAAATTCTTCAACTTTGAATTTGTAGGAACCAACTAGTTGTTTACTTCCGGTATAAACATCTGCTGAATAACCTCCGGTTTGAGCGTATTCCGGAAGAGTAAATGAAAGTTCAAATGAACCTTGTTCGTTTAATTCTTTTTTATACTCTTCAAAAACTTTTCCGGTTGGCATAACTATTTTAGTAATCAGCGGTAAATCTTTAACCACATTAATCTTATCATTCCTGACAATAGCTGAGAGTTGAATTTCCTCTCCGGGACGATAAATGTCACGCGGCGAATAAAGGAACACATTAAAATCAGCAGCATACTGTGTAAGACCACCAACATCGAAGCGGGAAGTTTCAATACCTGTTTCTCTTAAATCAATATAATTAAAGTCCTCTTCCTTTTGCACAACAACCAATCGCGGTGAAAATCCTTCAGTTTTTTTCTTTACTTCTTTAAATACTGCAACTCCGTTCCCATCTGTCTTCCCCGTAAGAATATTTTGATTATTTGTTGAGATGATATTTACTTCGGCTTCAGCTACGGGTTCTGCACCGCTTATGCTATTTACGAAAACGTAAATCTCATCATCAGCAAATTTTGATATGATGCCAAGGTCTGATATAGCAACTAGCTTCGAATCGTTTCGCCATCGTTCTTCAGCAGAACGTACAGAAACCGTATAAATTCCTTTAAACTTTTGTCTCAGCGCTTTATTAAGATTAACTGTAAAGCTCTTCAGCCAATTTTCTCCCTGAGGCAGCTTAATCTTTTCTTCGTAGAGTGTCTCTCCAAAATCACCAACATAGTAGCTGGGATTATAATTTTCATATTCGTATTCATCATAGTAATAATAGTATCCATACTGGTTGAGGAAATGAAGAATATTGTTTTTGAAAACCTGTGAGACCTCTACTTCAACTTCACTAATATTAACCGCATTTACTTTCAAATTTTCTTCACCACCAAGCATTAAATATTTTCCCCTTTTATCAGCAAAATTTATAGATGGCTGAACATTGACCATCGAAACTTCCTGCTCATACTCGAATTCAAGCTCGCCACCATACAAACTGGGAAGACCTTTTTTAATCAGCAGATCAACTGTCTGAACATTATCGAGATCAGTTTCAATTCTAATCACATTTCCACTTACCGAGAAATTTAATTTTTTAGATGGTTCTGTACTAATGAACTCTTTCAATCTTTTATCATCAACAGTTTGAGTAGTTGAAACTTCAATCCAGCCTGTGCTGCCATCGAAGCCGGCAGTAACATTTGTAATTGCCAGACGAGTAATCGGTGGAAGTTTTACATCGAAACTTCTGGTTTCTTTCAAACCATCTTTACCAATAGTAGAGACAAGGTTTTCTTTCACTGTAACTGAAAAAAGTTGTTCTTTATCTGTCTGCTGGACTTCTCCAAAATTTATTGCAATTATATCCGCACTCTGCTCCGAAACAATCTGAAAATCTTTTACTTCGGCACCTGCCCTTTTAACTTCCAAAAATTCTCTTAATGATTTTGGATCAACTGGATAATTGAAATGAATATTTGCCTGCACACTCAATTTGTAATTCTGGTAAGGAATGTTCGTCCAGAAAAAATCGACTTTGGTTACATCGAAGTACGGGGTGTGGAAATTATACTCATCAAAATCGGGAGAGAAATTTGTTTTGAAAAGAACATTTTTATTTATTGATGCAGTGTAACTTTGAATAGGTTCCAGCGGTGCATCCGGAGAGAAAACAAGTGTGCTGGGTGACGTCCACTTAAACTTACCGGAAATTGCAGGTTTAAATGTAACGAACTCTTCATCCAGCCATTTATCCTGAACATCTGCAGGGGCAAGATCCTCAGAAAATTCTATTTCAAAATTTGTTAGGTTCTGAATTTCACCGGTTGGAGTGAAGGATTCAACTTTTACCGTGTTGCCTGGTCCACAGCCAAATAATAAAACAATTAAAAATAATAAAGTGAGATTGGAAAGAAATGAGTGCATGACGGCCTCCCAAAAAAAGTGCGGATAAATTTTTGTTGAAAATTAATTATTTCTGAGGAAAGAAAGAATTGATTGTCACCAGAAAGATTTTAACAGGTAGGATATAAAAAACCCTGCCATCATAAATGTGGGAGGGTTAAATTAAAACTTGCATATAGTATTTACTCCCGTAAGATTCGAGATTTCCTATTGGTTCTCAAGATTCCTTATACACCATCCTAAAGCCCAGCCTGAGTCAACATTGGAATAATATTCCGTGCATTGATGAGGTTGATCAACCAGCGATTTAATATCATCATTTTTAATATATGTGTTAATGGTATTTATCACTTTAATTAAAAATTCTTCAGCTACTTTCCAACCAGTGTTCTGATCTTTAAAATAAACCATACAAAAATGTTCTTGTGGTTCCTGTAGATATGGGATCCATGTAGTTCCGCCATCACTAGTCGTCATAATTGCGCAGTAAATTTCTGCACTCCATAAATAATTAGTGAATTCTTTTTTCTTTTCAGTTGTAGCAACAGGTAACCAACTCTTACCACTGTTATTTGTCTCCAGTGTTTCTTCAAATTGCGATTCAGCAACTCCATTATTTAAATCAAAAAATTTTATTGAATATATTTTTGTTCCATTAGTTGGTGCATCTTTCAAATATAACTGGTTTTGACAGAGAGCAATTATTGAAAGAAAACATATTAGAACAATTATTTTTATTTGAATTTTCATTTTATCCTCCTTTTTTAAAAATCCCCGCCTTTAATTAAAAGGCAGGGTTAATTTGATGAATACATAATCAAGCCATCACAATTACATTCCAGGATCAGGGATTGGAAGCAAGCCGGGTACTTTCTTTAAATCCATTGAGACCAGCAATAATTTTTTCTCATCTACCTGAAACTTCAAAACGAGATTTAAAGGACAACTGGTATTATGTACTCTGAATGCTTTTTCCAAAAAGTAAACAGGCTCAATTCCTGAGGACATATAAACCACATCTACAGAAGTATTGTCTACAGTCCAAGGGCGGTCCTCTTCCGGGCAATTGCTTTTTAATACAGCATTAACTTTAAGCTGTACATTTATAGCCTCCCGAGGGGGTGTTTGGTCAGTGAAGATTTTTTCCAGACGGTACCTTACAGTCCCTTTTATTTCAGCAAAGCTGTTTAATATATGACTGGGATCATGAAGTATACCCAGAAGCTTGATAACTTCGTGGAAGTTATCCTTGTCTATAGCATTTAGCTCGTCGGTACCTTGGTTAAATTCGGTATCATTTGATACCGGATCAGTGATAGAACTTTCCTGGCATCCTATAATTAATGCGAACAAGAAAGTAACGAGGCAAACAAATAGAGTTTTCATTACATCCTCCAATTAATTAATGATTAAAGATTATTTGATTATTTTGTGGCGGTAGAGCAAGCCACATTGCTTTTAATTCTACACGACCGGTTGTTACAAGAAATTTACACTTGAAAACCATCCCGTCTTCCCTTCCTTGAATGACAAATGACTTTTCAATAAGCAAAAAGCCTCCGGTCAGAATTAAATTCTCTTCTGTTTCACTTGTAATAACTCCTACGAAAACATCATTTTCAGAAGGAAGACACACTGTGCACAAGTATTTGAAGTCCGCGTCAATTGAGAAGTGTAATGAAACATAATTACGCGGTGCTGGTCGCATCATATCTAAAGATGCCATCCTAAATTCATATTTTATCTGACCGTTTATAATATAAAATGAATTTATAACCGGGTGAGGGTCATTTAACATTCCTTTGAGAGGAATAATTCCCTGAGGGTATACATCAGGAATTTGAACTTTGTTTGTGGATTCACTTGTTACTGGATCTGTTATAGAATTTTCCTGACATCCTATTACAAATAGAATAACTAAAGCAGCCAGGGTTATCAATAAAGTTTTCATTTTAGTACTCCTTTAATTAATGTTTATAATATTTACTTTTCGATCTTTACAAGTTTTATGTTTGAGATCCCAACTCCATCAGTAGTTACAAGATATTGAACGTGCAGAACTATATCTTTTCTATTAGATATCTGATAATTTTTCTCCATCAGTAAAATCCCTTCCTCACTCACATATACTATATCATCGCTTTTGCCCTTAATATTCCAGTCAAGATGTACCAAACCCAATTTGTCACATAACTTTGAATCCATTTCAAGATGTAAAGCAATTTCAAGCAACCCCGTGGGGTTCATTGCTCTGTTTATTTTTTGATGAACATATACTACACGTCCGTTTAAGTTACACGTGCCTGAAAAAGGATCCTGAACCTCACAACAGATCTGTATAATATTTCTATTAATGCTACCTGTTTTTTTCTCTAAAGAAGTATTTGGTTCTGTAAGCTGGTTCTCCTGGCATCCTATAATTAATGCAAGTGAGAAAGTCACGAGGGTTATAAATAAGTTTTTCATGGTGCATTCCTTAAAATTTGTTGTTAAAAAGTTGATTAAAGTTGCACCACAAATAAAATAAAATGAGAAGGGGGGTAGTTATCAACTATGTTTCAAAGAATTGTACTTATTGATATTTCAGTTGAAAATATGTTGCACTTGCATGGAGTTATGTTACAATCTTTGATTGCAGCATTAATTGAAGGATTTTTGATTAGGCTTTGATCTATAAACTGGATGGGTTTAGAAAGTGAAGATTAATAATAGTAGTTCTATTGTTCACTGGGAGAATTGCCAAATTCTTCCCTAAAACAACGACTGAAATAAGCAGGGCTCGAGAATCCCACTCTGTATGAAATTTCCGAAATTGTTCCCTCACCTCTTTTAATCATCTTCTTTGCTTTTGACAATCGTAAAGATCTTAGATATACACTTGGGGATTTACCGGTAAGAGCTTTAATCTTTCTATAAATTTGTGTTCTGCTCATTGCTGCTTCCGTTGCAATATTTTCGATACTGAATTCCTCTTCGGAAATGTGTTCTTCAATTACACCCAAAATTCTGTTCATAAAATTTTCATCAACTGTGCTTAACAGCGGCTTATCAATTTGTTCCGTTACCTCATAATCTTTGCTGAATTTTTCCTGTAAAAATCTTCTGGTCTCGATAAGGTTTTTTATTCGAACAAGAAGCTCCTTAGTATCAAAAGGCTTTACGAGATAATCATCTGCTCCTAAACCCAATCCTTCCAGTTTACTGTCTTTATCGGATTTTGCAGTAAGCAGTATTACAGGAATGTGACTGGTTTTTTCATCCTGCTTAATTCTCTTTGTCATTTCGTAGCCATCCATTTTAGGCATCATAATATCACTTATTATCAAATCAGGAATATATTTTTCTGCCTTCCTCAATCCCTGTTCGCCGTTCGCAGCTTCTTCAACATGATAGATTTCATTTAAAGCATCTTTTATGTATTCCCTTACATCAGGATTATCTTCAACAACGAGCACAATAGTTTTATCTACAAGATTCTCATTTAATGAATCTTCAATCTCTGATGATACCTCAACTTGCGTTGGTTTAATCCTGCTATTAATAACATCAGCCGGTTCAACAATTTCATCTTCGGACAGATGAGCTTTACCAAGAGGAAAATAAATACTTACTTCTGTCCATTTTTCTTCTTCGCTGTCAATAAATATCTGTCCTTTATGCAGCTCAACAAGTTCTTTGGTCAAAGCCAGACCAATACCGGTGCCTTCGTATTCTCGTGTATGCGATCCATCCACCTGATAAAACCGGTCGAAAATGTTGGGAAGTTTACTTCTGGGTATACCAATTCCGGTGTCTCTAACTATTATTTCCAGAGAGTGAATAATGAGTTTGAGATTAACGGATATTGTTCCTCCTTTAGGAGTAAACTTGACGGCATTAGACATGACATTTAAAATTATTTTTTCAAGTTTATCCCTGTCGAAATAAGCTACAATTTCCTCCTTCTCAAGAGATATTTTTAAAGTAATATCTTTCTGTTCTGCTATAGGCTCAAATTCCATTACAATGCCTTTAATAAACTGGGCGATGTTTCCCGACGAAGCCTGAAGTTTAAGCTTTCCTGCTTCAATTTTTGAAAGATCCAGAAGTTGGTTTATAAGGTTAAGAAGCTTGTTTGCATTTCCTTTAATCAAACCTGCTTGCTTCCTGTGGTCATCATCCGTAATTTTAGACAATAGCTTTTCTGCAGGACCAAGAATCAACATAAG
>JAPHUI010000468.1 GCA_026193755.1 Ignavibacteriaceae bacterium
TAATGCAAATACTGGTTGGGTTGTCGGCTCTAATGGTTTAATTCTAAAAACTACAAACTCTGGAGATAACTGGTTCAGTCAATCAAGCGGGACCAGTGAAGCATTGGTCGAAGTCTTTTTTATTGATTCAAATAATGGCTGGGCTGTTGGTGGAAGTCCCATCGATAGTATTAGCGTCATTTTAAATACAACAGATGGCGGTACAAATTGGTCAACCCAGATAAATGAGGCTGGTTATTCTTTACTTTCAGTCTATTTTACCGATTCAAATAACGGTTGGGCTGTTGGTTGGAATGGATATATTCTACATACTAATAATGGAGGATTAAGCTGGGAAATTCAGAGAAGTGTGACAAACGAAAGGCTAACTTCTATCTGTTTTGTTGATGGAAATGTTGGATGGGCTGTAGGCGACGATTTGTCAAGCCATACGGGACTTGTACTTAAAACTACTAATGGAGGAGCTAATTGGGATGTTATGTTAAGTGGATCAACAGTATCATTCAGTTCAGTGCAATTTACTGATTTAAATACGGGCTGGGCTGTCGGTTTCAACGAAATTTTAAAAACTACGGATGGAGGAACAACCTGGCAGAACCAATTTAGTATAACAAATAATGGTCTGTTCTCTATCTTTTTTATCGACCAAAACAATGGTTGGGCTTCAGGTTCTTATGGAACTATTCTTAAGACTTCAAATGGCGGTTCAAACTGGGAAAATTTAAATTCAGAAAATAATTATAGATTAAAATCAGTTTGTTTTAGTGACTTAAATTACGGTTGGGCTGTCGGTTTTAATTTAGATAGCGGAATAATTTTTAATACGACAGACAGCGGATTAAACTGGAACAATCAAATAAGCGGACCGGATCAATGGTTATTATCTGTTGATTTTTATGATCAGAATAATGGATGGATTGTTGGAAGCGATTTGGCAAGTATTACAGGATATCCCGGATTAATTCTTAATACAACTAATGGTGGTGCAGACTGGGTTATTCAATCAGATGGAATTTTCGATTGGTTAAACTCAGTTAATTTCCCTGAATTAACTACAGGGTGGGTTGTTGGAAGCATGGGAACAATCATTAAAACAACAAACGGCGGAACAAACTGGGAAAATCAGGTTAGTGGAACCACTGCTCAATTATATTCAGTCTATTTTAATGATACAAACACAGGCTGGGCCGTTGGTGACTCAGGGAAAATTCTAAAAACTGCAAATAGTGGTGTAAACTGGGAAAGTCAGACAAGTGGAACTAGTTCCAGATTACTTTCAGTCTATTTTGTTGATTCAAATACCGGCTGGGCTGTAGGTTCATCCGGGACAATTCTTAAAACAGCAGATAGTGGTTTGAACTGGTTTAATCAAACTAGCGGCACAAGTGGTTCTCTCGAATCAGTTCATTTTGCTGACTCAAATATTGGCTGGATTGCCGGGTACAATGCATCAACGGGTAAAGGAACCATTCTTAAAACTACCGATGGCGGAGTAAACTGGGAAAGTCAACTAAATAGAATAAGTCCGTGGTTGAACTCGATTTATATTTTGAATGATCTCACAGGCTGGGCTGTTGGTGATGGGGGAGCGATTCTTAAAACCACAGACGGAGGAGTAACTTTTGTTGAACAAGAGAATAATAATTTTAGCCAACCAGTAGATTATTTATTGGAACAAAATTACCCGAATCCTTTTAACCCAAGTACAAAAATAAAATACACAGTTCCGATTGTCATTGCGAGCGTAGCGAAGCAATCTCAACTGATTAATTTAAAAGTTTATGATATCCTTGGGAGAGAAGTTGCTGTACTCGTTAACGAACAAAAACCAGCCGGCACTTATGAGGTTGAATTTGATGGAAAAGGATTACCGAGTGGGATTTATTTTTATCAATTGAGGGCAGGCAACTTTGTCGAAACTAAGAAGATGGTATTGATGAAATAAATAATTGTCTTTCCCCTCCTTAGATAAGGAGGGGACTTTCTCAGAGACTAAGAAAATGGTCCCCCTGCGTTAATCCGGACAAAGTCAGAACAGTGGATA
>JAPHUI010000257.1 GCA_026193755.1 Ignavibacteriaceae bacterium
GCAAAAAAATTTGAAAAATATGTTAATTTTGAAATATTCACAGCCGTATATTTAGTTAATTCAATTTTAATCTTATTTATTCAATAATAGTTATTTGGAATCCAAAGAACAAACCGCCCTTAAAATAATAGATCGTCATAAAAAGTATTTGACTCAACAGGATTATAAGGTTTCCAATCCGGTAAGAAATGAATTTTCTTATCAAATATCAATTACTGATGAAAAGGATAAAGTTACTTTACTTGTTTTTTTTGGCAAGAAAGGGAATAAAATAGTTCTTCAGGGAAATAAGGAATTAAAGCTCTATAAAAATATTAATGACTTAATTTTTGGTGAAAAATTTTTTTCAGACGTAAAACCGGAGGAAGAACCATCTTATCCTTATATTGGCACAGATGAATCAGGAAAGGGGGACTATTTTGGTCCGCTCGTAGTTGCTGGTGTTTATCTCAAACCAGATACAGGCAAATTGTTGAGATCGATTGGTATTAGAGACAGCAAAGATCTAAGTGATTATCAGATTGTGCAAATTGCATCTGAAATAAAAAAAAATCCGGAAGTTGTATTCGATGTTGTTCTTATCTCACCTGAAAAGTATAATCAGTTATATGATAAAATGGGAAATCTGAACAGGTTAATGGGTTGGGCGCATGCACGGGTAATTGAAAATCTATTAAATAAATGTGATGCAGGTGAAGCAATAAGTGATAAATTTGGAAATGAAAAAATAATTCTCAATTCATTGCAGGAAAAAGGCAGGACAATAAACCTTAAACAGGTTACAAAAGCTGAAAGATTCTCAGCAGTCGCTGCAGCTTCCATACTTGCTCGTGAATCCGTAATAAATTGGTTTAAAATTCAAAGTAGAAAGTACAAAATTGAAATTCCCAAAGGATCTTCTTCTGAAGTTGAAAGTAAAGCCAGGTTCTTTCTTGAAAAATATGGAGCTGATACATTGAGCAAATTGGTTAAGCTTCACTTTAAAACATCGAATAAAGTTTTTAATAATGAAGGAAAAAATAATGACAAAAAATCATGAAGTAAGAAGAATAGGAGTACTTACCGGTGGTGGAGATTGCCCGGGATTAAATGCTGTAATCCGTGGTGTAACCAAACCGGCTCAGGATTATGGTATGACAGTATTTGGAATTCTCGATGGATTTGAAGGATTTGTTGAAGGCAAAGCCAGGGAACTTAGAAATGAAGATGTTTCTGGAATACTCTCACGTGGCGGGACAATACTTGGTTCTTCAAATAAAGGAGATCCCTTTCACTGGCCGGTAGAAAAAGATGGGAACATAGAAATAGTTGACCGTTCACAAAACGTGCTACGTAATTATAAAGCATGGGAACTGGATGCAGTGATTGCTATTGGAGGCGATGGGACAATGCACATTTGTAAGAAGCTTATGGATATGGGTATTAATGTTATCGGAGTCCCCAAAACAATTGACAACGATCTGGATGCTACCGATATGACATTCGGTCACGACTCGGCTGTTTACGTAGTTTCGATGGCGCTCGATAGATTACATACGACCGCCTCATCACATCACCGTGTTATGGTAGTTGAAGTTATGGGAAGATATGCTGGTTGGATTGCTCTTCACGGAGGTTTAGCTGGCGGTGCAGATATAATACTAATTCCTGAAATACCATTTTCGTGGGAAAGCGCCTATGATAAAATTCATCAAAGAGAGCTACAGGGTAAAAGATTCAGTCTAGTTTGCGTTGCGGAAGGCGCAAAGCCGGTTGGTGGTGAATTTGTAACTAAAGGAACTGATGCTAAGAGAACAGATCCAATTCAACTTGGTGGAATTGGAAAAGTGGTTGCCGATAACATAGAAAATAATACGGGAAAAGAAACAAGGGTAATCGTTCTTGGACATTTGCAAAGAGGCGGGAGTCCAACACCCTACGACAGAATTTTATCTACTAAATTCGGAGCTTTTGCAATTGAATTGGCATCCAAAAAAGTTTTTGGTAAGATGGTAGCATTGAAAGGAAGTAAAATCGGCGAAGTAAAAATTGAGGAAGCAATTTCCAAACAAAAATTAGTGAAGCTTAATGATCAGGCTGTAATAGCAGCCAGAGCTGTTGGAATCTCATTCGGTGACGAATAAAATGAATTTTCATAAATAATCTTTTATTGATTTTTGAGGATTCAGCCTATATATTTGGGCTGCTTTTTTCAAGAAATGTTATTTGGAATTAAATTCTGGGGTCGTAGTTCAGCTTGGTTAGAACGCCTGCCTGTCACGCAGGAGGTCGCGAGTTCGAGTCTCGTCGGCCCCGCAAAAATAAAAAATCCCCCTTGTGGGATTTTTTTTGTTATGATATTCTGGAAATTATTTTTCTTGTTTGGAAAAGTTAAACGGGGAAAAATTAACGCCTACTAAACCCAACCAATTTTGATTTTGTATTTCACTTCTTTTTATGGCTTATAAAAAAATAGGGATTAGTCAACTACTCATTCATTTCCTCAATTACTATATTTCATTGTAACTTTTTAACCATTTTCAGGTTAATATGAAATTATTTCCAAAAATTTTCTTTCTCCTTCTTCTAATGTTTGCTGTTAATGCCTATTCTCAGGTAGAAAACGTTCCTTTAAATCATCCTGTTTATACTTTTTTAAAAGAAATGAAGGTTAAAAATATTGTTCCTTACATAAGTGAAGATATTCCTAATCTCTCACGTTTTCAGGTAAAAGCTCTATTGCAGCAGGTTGAAAAAAAACTGAACGATTTAAGTGACACAGAAAAAGATTTATTTGAAAGATATAAAGCAGAGTTTTATGAAATTTTAGATCCCGATATCACAGCTTATTTCTTTCATCCCGAAAAAGATTTTTCAACTAGCCTCGCCGAAGCATTTTCAAATAAAGTAAAATATTTTTATGCGTACAAGGAAGAAAGTGCAAATGTTTATATTGAAATGCTCGGACATTATTCTTATGGAGCTCAATTTAAACCTTCAATAAATAATGCACATCTCTTCGATATAGGCTTCAGATTTCATGGAACTTTATTTGATCACCTCGGTTATGATCTATCGTTTATTAAAGGTGGTGCTGCAGGTAGCAGACAAGTAGCTGAGTTAATTGAACCAAGATTACTGCAAAACTTTAAATGGATAGAAAACAGTGAGAATATAGGAAACTATGATTACACAGAAGGATATATTAAATATCACACAGAACTTATAAATAATATGCATCTCTCAATTCAGTTAGGAAAGGAACATAAGACAGTGGGTTATGGTTACGGAGGGAAACTTATATTATCGGGTGATAATCCACCCCTTGATTTTATTCAATTCGATTTTAACTATGGAATTACTCACTTTACTTCAATTCATGGTTCAACTGTCGGTGATTATTCACCGGAAAGAGATAAAAGATATACAAAATACTGGGCATTCAATCGTTTTGAGTTATCTTTTAATAATCTTTTTGATGTTGGAATAGGTGAGAGTATGGTATATTCAGGCAGAGGTCTTGAACTAGCTTATTTAACTCCATTGGGATTTTACAAATTTATTGAGAACTCCATCCAGGACAGGGATAATGGTAACTTATATTTCGATTTGCAAACAAGCTTCATACCTAATTTAGAATTCCAGGCTACTTTTCTACTTGATGAAAATATTCTTTCCAATCTTCAGAATTTACAGAGCTATAAAAACAAAACTGCTTATCAGATTGGTTTGTTTTGGTATGAGGCTTTTACTCTTAACAACCTTTCTTATATACTGGAATATACCAAGATCAGACCTTATGTATATACTCATTTTAATATTCAGAACACTTACTCTGCCTGGGGAACTAGTCTTGGACATCCTATCGGTCCAAATGCAGATGAGATTTTCACCAGGCTGGCATACAACATTACTGGTTGGGTAAGAATCTCATTTGATTACCATTTCATTCGTAGAGGCGAGAATATTTACGATGAAGATGGTAATCTCATCAAAAATGTTGGTGGAGATATAAATCTTACGCACGGAACAAAGCCTGAAAATACCGAAGCCCTTTTTTTGGATGGGATACGAATTCACAATAATATTTTTCAACTGGGATTAAGAATAGAACCTATAAGAGATTTTATTTTTGATATTATTTATGATTTTAATAATGAAAAGAAC
>JAPHUI010000472.1 GCA_026193755.1 Ignavibacteriaceae bacterium
AGCTGAGTCAGGCTCACAAAAGATTCTGGATGCAATGGATAAAGGAACGAAAGTTGAACAGATTTATGAAGCGACAAAACTTCTGAGGAAGAATGGAATAAGAACCGCTTTCTTTCTTCAGTTCGGCTATCTTGGAGAAGAGAAAGAAGATATCGAAAAGACAATTAATATGGTCCTCGATCTAATGCCAGAGGAAATTGGTATTTCTGTTTCCTATCCATTACCTGGAACGAAATTTTATGAAAAAGTAAAAGAGCAGCTAAAGGAAAAAGCAAACTGGACAGACTCCGATGATCTCGCAATGATGTATAAGGGTACATTTTCACCATCATTTTACCGAAAACTTCACAGGTATGTTCATAAGGTCTACAGGCGAAAACAAAGCTTACTAAATCTTAAGGATCTACTTTTTAATCCCTTCAATTCAAACAGAAAAAAGCTTCGTTCCGCAATTTCATCTCTATATTATATCCCAGCTTCTCTTGTTGATTCAGTCGTACTGAGAAAGTTGGAGTCAGTAAAATAATAATATAATGACCTCGGATTCGTTACAAATTAACAATGTTAACAAAGCATTCACCCGCCAATCAAAATATTATGATGACTATGATAAGCAGAATTCAACATTAACATGGATGCGTCAGCAGGTAAGAAAACATGTGTTAAAGTACCTGAGACCAAATGATAAAATTCTTGAGCTGAATAGCGGAACCGGACTTGACGCTGAGTTCTTTGCACAAAAAGGATTTTTGGTCCACTGCACTGATTTATCGGATGGAATGGTTGAACAGATGAAAGAAAAATTTACTTCGGGAAACTTTTCAGATAAAATAACTATTCAGCAATGTTCATTTACTGAGTTAGATAAAATAGGAAACCGAAAATATGACTTTATCTTTTCCAACTTTGGGGGATTGAACTGCATCCCCGATCTTCGTGAGTCAACTAAATATTTCCCTTCCCTTTTAAATAAGACTGGAAGAGTGAGTCTGGTCATTCTTCCTCCAGTTTGTCCCTGGGAATTAATACAATTATTCAGGGGGAAAATTAAATTTGCATTCAGAAGATTTAATAAGGGCGGAACAATGGCAAACGTTGAAGGAGTAAAGTTTAAGACCTATTATTTCTCCGCTCCGAACGTTATGAGATCACTCGGTAATGACTTCAAATTATTAAAACTTGAAAGTCTTGCTGTTTTCACACCAATTCCGCAAATGGAAAAAATTCCTAAAAAATTTCCATCTCTCGCAAAAGTGTTGAACAAAATAGATGAGAGAATATCAGGAGTTTTTCCTTTCAACCGAATTGGCGATCACATAATTGTTACTGCAGAATATATTGTTAAGGATTAATGAGAACAGATTTGATGGACTTAAGTAAATATCCAACTGATGAGGGTGTAATTTTAATTTCCCCGGTTAAAAATGATTTTGAAAATCTATATATCGAGTTGAGAAAAAAAGAACAAAGAGTTTACTCAGATGAAGAAGTTATGAAATTACCCTTTGCAGGCATATCAAATTCTCATAAAAAAGAATGGGACTTAAGAGCTAAATCATTTCTGCGCTTTGAAAAATATCTTGGAATGAAAAAAGAAAATCTGAACATTCTTGACCTGGGCTGTGGTAATTGCTGGTTCTGCGGACAAATATCAAAAATATTTAATAATAATTACTACTGCATTGATGTCAACCTGACAGAGCTGAAACAAGGGAAAAGAATTTTTGATTCCAACAAATTAAAATTTCTTTATGCAGATATTTTCACCGCAGAATTTCCTCTATCATCTTTTGATCTGATAATAATTAACTCAGCAATACACTATTTTCCCGACTTCAAAAAAATAATTGATAGACTTTTAGGTTTACTAAATGAGAATGGAGAAATCCATATTATAGATTCCCCCTTCTATGACGAGTCTGAATCTGCAAATGCAAAGCAAAGAACAAAGGACTATTTTAACTCGATTGGCTTTCCACAAATGGCTGATAACTATTTCCATCATAAATGGAAAGACCTCTCAACTTATTCTCATAAAATTCTTTATGACTCCACTTCATTTAAAAACAGAATATTAAAATTATTATCAGTTAAAGATTCTCCATTCCCCTGGATTTGTTTAACGAAGGAAGTGGATACGATTTGAAATTTCCTAATTCAAAATCGCAGACCATAAAAAAATTATTGCCTTTTATTCTCCCTTCCATAATTTTTCTTGTGCTAGTCATCTTCTTTAAATTTAATGGGCTTTACGGACAGGATAGTCATGAATATTACAGGTATAGTAAAGATATAATCAAATTTCTTAAAGGTGGCCTGCTACCAGCAAATTTTCACTGGCCGGTATTTTATCCATTGTTTGGAGCTATTCTTTCATTTGTGATCCCCGATCCTATTTCATGTTTGCAGTTAATTTCATTTGTGTCTTTTCTCGTCTCCATTTTCTTCATACAAAAGATTTTAAGAATGTACGGACCTGATAGCGGGAAAACTACAGATTATTATCTTTTGATTACTCTTTCTCTCTCGCCATTTATGCTATTGTATTCAGTCGTGGTAATGACCGACCTGTTAAGTATTTTCTTTATAAACGGCGCGATCTATTTCTTCTTTAAATATTCTACCGAGAAAAGAGAATATTATTTTTTCATCTTTGTATTTTTTACCGGCTCTGCTTTTATGACCAGGTATGCTGCTGTTATGGTCTTAATAATACCGGTTGTAATTATCCTCCCAAAATTTTTCATACCCTTTAACCGAAATAAGTTGATTTCAGTTTTAATCGTTGCGATAATTACTGTTATCTGTTTAGCCCCGCATTTTTATCTGAAATCAAACTTGTACACGGCTCTACAAGATTTACAGGTAAGGCATTGGAATGCAGGAAATTTTTTCCGAAGTTCTTTTTCAACTGATGAAGGCTTTTCAGCTCACGTTGTTCCGAATATTATTTTTGTTTTCTCAAATTTTGTTCATCCTTATTATATTTTTTTTGGTGCTGTTCTATTATTCTTTTTACGAAAAGAAGATTTGAAATTTCCTATAGTTCGAAATTCCCTTTTAATATTGATTTTATTTGGATTATTTATGGCGGGTTTCCCGTTTCAAAATAAAAGACATCTATTACTTTCCTTTCCATTTGTATTCATCGTACTTTACCATCCATTTATCAGAGCAATTAATCTTTTAAGGACAAAAAGAGTATTAAAAACTCTGGCAATAATAATTCTATGCATTATGCAAGTCGGAATATTCTATTACGCTTTTAGTAAAATTTATGAATTAAACAGGATTGAAAAGAATGTAGCAGAAGCTTTGTCAAAATTTAATAACAAGGTCCTTTACACTTTTTTTGTCGATCCTGCTCTTCATTCGTATGGAGTAAACAAAAAGATCATAAGTCTGTACAATGAGAAAATTAATCTATTTCAAAAAGATGGTCTGGTACTTTTTAATGAAAGGAAATTCAGAGAGCAATGGAAAAACGAAAACCCGATGATAAACTGGAATTATTTGAAAAATAATTACAATCTGGTAAAGCTTGAATCGTTTGATGAAGGCTGGGAACTTTATGAAATCGAGTAAACACATTCTATTATTAACTCCCGGTTTTCCAAAGGATGAAAACGATGTTAGCTGCATCCCGCCTTTGCAGGAATTCTTAAACAGTTTTAAAGCACGTTTTCCTGATTCAAGGTTCAGTGTAATTTCTTTGCATTATCCGTATCGAAATAAAGATTACTATTGGAATGGAATCCGGATCATTCCTATAAATGGAAAAAATAGCCGGATAAAAAAACCATTTCTCTGGTTTAATACTGTTAAGCAAGCAAAAAATATTAATAAGAATAATAAAATTGATACAATACATTCTCTATGGCTTGGCGAATGTGCAATGCTTGGAAATATCTTAGCTGATAAATTTGATTGTGAACATATTTGTTCGCTTATGGGTCAGGATGTAAACTCCACAAACAGATATCTAAAGAGATTAATAAATAAAGAAATAAAAATTGTAGCAATATCGGAAAATCAAGCTAATCTGTTCCGAGATCTCACAAAAAGACAAGTGGACGAAATTATTAACTGGGGAATTGATGATCGGCCCATAAACAATTTTGAAAGAGATATTGATCTCCTGGGAGTGGGTTCGCTTATTCCATTAAAGAATTACTCACTATTTATAAGATTGGTTGAACAGATTTCAAAAAAGAATCCAAGCATAAATTGCAAGCTTGTTGGAGCTGGACCGGAATTATCAAAATTAAAAGCTATGGTAAAGGAAAGGAAGGTTGAAAAAAATATTGAACTAATCGGACTTCTTAGTCGTACAGAAATATTTGAATTGATGCAAAGAAGTATGATACTTGTTCATCCGTCGACCTTTGAAGGATTTGGTTACGTTTTCGCAGAAGCCTTAATAAATGGAATGAACATCGTATCTTTTAATGTTGGTTGTACGCAAAACCATCTGAAGTGGTTCATTGCTAAAGATGAACAGGATTTTATAAACATAGCACAAGATTTACTGAAGACTACTTTAGATTTTGTACCAGTTAATCTTTTCCCTCTTGATGAAACAGTAGAGAGTTATGCTTCCATTTATGGTATAAAATGAAATTAGTATATTGAAAACGATGATGAATAAAGTTATACTATTTAATCCAAGAAGCGCAAATTCGAAGCACCGGATTCCTAACTCAATCCTGCAGGTGGGTGCTTCGATTGAAGGAAAGTACGATTATGTATTTGTAGACGGAAATCTTGAAAAAGATCCATGGAAAAAGATTTACGATTATCTGAGAACGGGTGAGTTTAAATATTTCGGATGCACAGTTATGCCGGGATTACAGCCAAAGCAAGCTATACCATTTACAAAAAAAATCAGGGAAGAATTTCCGAATGTGATAAATATCTGGGGTGGTTACTTCCCTGCCAACCAATATAGATGTGTTCTCAATTCAGGATATGTGGATTATGTAATTAACGGACCCGGCGACGAAGCTTTTCCAATGCTACTTGATTCAATCGAGAGAAAAACTGATCCTTCTTCAATAAAAAATCTCATCTTTAAAAAAAATGGAGAGTTTATAAAAACTTCCAAAGCAGAATTGTTCGATCAGGATACTCTTCAACCGCTTCCGTACGAAAAATTAAACAGCTTCTACCCTATCAAATACTATCTTGGCAAAACTTTTTTGGGAACAAGGACCGCACCGTATCATTCAAGTATGGGTTGTCCGTTTACTTGTTCGTTCTGTGCAGTTGTTCCAATTTATGAGGCAAGATGGAAAGGAAAATCAGCTCCACTTGTTTATAAAGATATTAAATACCTAAAAGAAATGTACGGCGCAAATGCGGTTGAGTTTCACGATAACAATTTTTTCGTTTCAGAAAAAAGAACAGCAGAATTTTCTAATCTTATAAAAAATGAAAACATTGTCTGGTGGGGCGAAGGAAGAATTGATACCATAAATAAATATAGCGATGAATCTCTTACCTTAATGAAAGAGGCCGGCTGCAGGATGATTTTCTTTGGGGCTGAAACTGGTAACGATGCAATATTAAAACAAATGGATAAAGGAGGAACACAAAGTGGTGAGCAGATAAAAAAATTTGCTGAAAGAATGAAAAACTTTGACATAATTCCTGAATATTCATTCGTGCTCGGACTTCCTGCCGAAACACCGGAAAAAGTAATGAGACAGATTGATGAGGACATTCAATTCATTAAGCAGATTAAAGAAATTAATCCCGACACCGAAATAATAATTTATATTTACAGTCCTGTTCCGACGGAAGGATCAGAATTGTATAAGGAAGTTCAGAAAACCGGTTTTAGGTTTCCAGAAAATTTAGAAGACTGGCTCGATCCGCAATGGGCAAATTTCGATCTGCGGAAAAATCCATTAACTCCATGGCTCAAGCCGGAAATGGTTGATAAGATTCTTAATTTCGAAACTGTATTGAATGCACAATTCCCGACTCTGTCCGATTACAAGTTAACAAGATTTCAGAGGAAGACAATGCGAACCATTTCCTCAATTCGATATAAAAAAGGAATTTATAATCTTCCTTATGAACTCAAAGCCTTACAGAAGTTCTGGTTAAAATATCGTCGACCAGAAATCGAAGGATTTTATACTGAATGAACGTAAAGAAAAAGAAAAGTCTGATAAAGAGTTTAGCTTTCCGAATTCTGTACCCCGTTTCGGAAAAATATTTATCAAAAGAGCGGAGTTACAGATATAATGATATTACCGTAACTGTATTTCCCGGCGTTTTCCATCCGGGATTTTATTTCAGCACAAAACTTCTCCTCAAATATCTTGAAGGAATTGATCTAAGTGGCAAATATATTCTTGAACTTGGTGCGGGTTCCGGATTAATATCAATTTACACTTCTAAGAGGGGTGGATTTGTTACCGCTTCGGATATTAGCTTGACAGCATTTTACAACATTGAAAAAAACATGAAGATGAATGATGCCAACGTAGAGGTGGTGCATTCAGATCTGTTTGAGCAGGTGCCACAAATCAGATATGATTATATCATTATCAATCCTCCCTATTATAAAAAAACACCGACGTCTCAAAAAGAATTTGCCTGGTTTGGAGGAGACGACTTTCAGTATTTCAGAAAACTTTTTAGTCAACTAGGTAACTTTTATTTTGAAAATACAAATGTAATAATGATACTTTCTGATGAAGCAGAAATAGAGATGATAAAATCAATCGCAACCGAATACAGGTTTTTGATGGAAGAAATTTTTCAAAAAAAAATCTGGGGGGAGGTACACTTCATTTTCAAAATTAAAAGCATGCTAAATAATTAGAAATATTTTATTTTTTCACCGTTTTGATCTCAGTCAGCTTTGATTTATAAGCTGCAAACAGCAGTAATCCCAAAAGACCAATCGCACCATACAATTTCGGATAAGCAAAGACCACCCATAAACCTCCTGTTACTTTCGGGGAGATATAAGGCAGGAACACAGCAATCAGCAAATAAAAAATTATAAATAGAATCCAAAAAAGTTTTGAAGGATTTTGTCTAAGCCAGTTTAATAGTATCACAATAGGAATAAGTATAAGAACATAGTGGTAATCTAGCGAAACAGGACTGATAACAATTCCTGCAATAACGAATGCTCCGAAAGATAGATCTGTTTTTTTTAATTTGTTAGTTTTTATTGAGGTAATTATTATCAGCATCAAACTAAAAATAACTGATAATATATTTCCCAAAATCGGAAGATTAAATAATGGTTCCTGATTCCATTGTTTATCATACGCAGTGAAGTGGTGAAAAAAACTGTGAATTGACTGGTATGCAGTTACACTTAAACTTGGATGCGAAGAATAGTGGACAAGTCTTCCCAAATAAGAATACCAGGCATCAATTCCTCCCCGAGGTAGACAAGCCGTTATTAATAAGATTGCAGTTGTTAATGCCCAAAGCAGACTTCGCCATTTCTTTTGAAGCAGTAAAAGTAATATTAAAAAAATGCCAGCGGTTTTCAGAATAAAAACAAGTGCCAATAAAAATCCAAGTAACTCATCTCTTCGCGATTTATAAGCAAACCAGGCTAAAACCAGCAGACAAAAAATCAGTATATAAACTTGTCCATATGCGAAATTTGAATACAATGGCTGGAAACAAAGAAATAAGATTATTAATAGTGGTGCCAAAAAATTCTCGAACTGAAGCTTTTTTATTAAATAGATTAAAGTTATAAGAATAATTATGAGGTTAAATATTGTCCAAATTATGCGGGCATTACTGTAATCAAGAAATGCAAGCGGCAAAAATAAAAAAGCAGTTGTCGGCATATTAACATTATAAATTTCGTAAACTTCAGGCACATACTCTTCAACTCTTGAACTGAACCAATTATCATTATAAAAATTATTGACATCATCACCCTTAATTAAGAGTCGTGAAGCCGTGTAGTAACTTGCAAAGCCATGACTTGGACATGCAGCATGCTGAATTACATAATAGATAAAATAGCACGCAAGAATAAATACTATTAACCAGAAAATTTTAACTTTATATTGAATTATCTCATTTAAAATTCCAGTTGAAATGGAAGACATTATAATTTAGTTAATGGTGAGAGGTTCAGTGAGCAAACACACTTTTTACAAATCGAGTTAGTTTTAACATCCAGATTTTTTCTGAATGATATTGATTTTTCAGAATTAACAATTTCATCCAATGACTCATCATTTATATTCCCGACTTTGGTATGAAAGAAGCATGGACGAACTGTTCCATCAGGCTCAATGACGGCGGAAACCCAGGGAGCGTTACAACTGATTTGGGAGAATTCATTCAAGCCATGAAATGCAGCATAATAATTATAGAATCTTCGAATTTTTTCAGGAGATTCAGCTATAAATTTATTTTCAAAATCAAGGTGATGAGAATTAATCAATTTTTCAATTTCACTTTTAAATATCTCTACTTCATCTCTCAATAATTTGACTTCACCAATTTTTTCTTCTCCCCACAATTCGGGTCTGTTAAAAGCATCAGTTGAAACATCTGCTGCCAAAAAACTTATTTGATCCAGCCCTATATCATGAGCTGCATTGACTATGTTGGATAAGTCTCTAAAGTTATTGCGTTGAACCACACACCTGGCTGTAATCTTATAATTCTTATTGAGCTTTTTTAATTCTTGAACTCCTTCTTTCAACTTTTCAAATGCATTTGGAATGTTCCTGATTTTATCATGCGCCTCCCTGGATCCATCGAGTGAAACTATTACTTCATCAGTTTTGGTTATAATTTCTGCTGCATATTTCTTAAGCAATAAACCGGTCGACAAAATACAAATGTTGATTTTCTGAGTTTTTATAATGTCACACAATTTAAAAAAATTGGGATGCATCAGTGCTTCTCCTCCTGACATCACCACTAATTTTGTGTTCAACTTTCTAAAAGAATCCAGTAATTTTTCAACATCCGATTCATTTAATTGCTGGACATTATTATTCCCTTTCCAGATATCACACATTACACACCTGCAATTACAACGGCTGTGAGGCATCAATATCACAATTGGCAGCGAATAAATTTTATGAGTACTAAGAGTATAAAAACGTTTTAAGGTATCTGCGTTCAGATTTATGTTCATAGTTGATTACTTGGCTGATTATTAAATTTGAAAGCGCCTGTTAGTAAATTAATGCTGAAACAAAATAATAAAAACTTTAGATGAATTTAAATGTCTATAGATTTTTAATTATAATTAAAAAGACACTCCAATTTACTATATTTCGCATAGCTGAAATACGACTGATTCCGGTTTCTAATTCTATGAAAACTCTATCGATTATATTAACACTAATTTTTTGTTCATCTTCATTATATTCCCAAACTGAAGAATATATATTCAAGCAGCTCACCGATGCGGACGGACTTTCACAAAGTACGATATTTACCACTATACAGGACAAAGACGGATATCTTTGGTTAGGAACTGTAGACGGGTTAAACAGATACGATGGTTATGAATTCAGAATATTTGAAAATGATCCATCCGATTCAACTACCATCTCTGATAACTTTATTTCAGCAATTTTTGAGGACAGTGATGGTTTCCTCTGGATAGGCACAATAAACGGCTATCTAAACAGGTTTGATAAAAAAACAGAAATATTTAAACGGTTTTACATTAATAACTTTTTCTCGACCGTCAGAAATCCTGAAAATAATTTTTATGATTATCCGCTTGCCTTTTCAAGAGATCAAATAAATACGATAACAACAATTACCGAAGATAAAGACGGCTATTTATGGATTGGAACATGGGGGAATGGTATAATAAAATTTGATAGAAAGAATCTTACTGGAATCCATATATTCAATGATCCTGACAATCCGAGTAGCCTGGGTTCAAACAGGGTGCTTGATATTCTCACAGATAAAGAAGGTAACCTTTGGATTGCAACTTTTGGAGCTGGTATTGATAAGCTTGGTAATAATTATTCAGACAAAAGTGTTTCAAATTTTGGATTCTTACACTACACATCGAAAAAGAATGTTGAAGGTTCTCTGAGTGACAACAAGGTTATATCTTTATTTGAAGATAAAAATAAAAATTTGTGGATTGGTACTTTTTACGGTGGTCTAAATAAACTGGATGCAACAAATAAAAACTATCCTTCGGATAAAGCAAAGTTTACAACTTACGTGCACAAACAGAATCAAAGCAATAGTCTTTCAAATAATACAGTAATGGCTATTGTGCAGGGTTTTGATGGATACCTCTGGATTGGAACTTTTGGAGGGGGAGTTGACAGGTTTGATATAGATTCAGAAACGTTTGTGAATTTTTCTAAAAAATCCTCCCACGACTCCTCATTTCCAGATGTTGAAATTCTTTCACTATTTATCGATCGCTCCGGTATCTTATGGGTAGGTTCCCATCTTGGTGAAGGTGTAACAAAAGTTCAAAAGAACATATCAAACTTTGAAATTATTAATAGCTTATCTACAGGAGAACTGAAATTAAATGACGATGTTGTTTGGTCATTATTTAAAGATCGGAAAGATAACCTTTGGGTTGGAACATATAGAGGTGGCATCAATATTCTGAACTTCAAATCAAAACAAACAAAGATTTTGAAGAAAATTTCCCAAACTAACAGCATAAGCGACAACCATATCAGGTCATTTGCTGAAGATAAATTAGGAAATATCTGGGTCGGAACTTACAGCGGAGGACTAAACAGGATTAATCATGCCAGTGGCAAAATAGATATCTTTAAAAATGAACCCAACAATATTAATTCTCTTTCAGCAAATCAGGTACTAGATATCTTTATTGAATCTGAAAAAACAATTTGGGTCGCAACTTTTGGAGGAGGACTCAATAAACTTTCATTTGATAAGAACTCCTCCGGCAAACCCACCTTTAATATTTTTAGACATAATTCCTCTGATCCAGGCTCATTATCGGATGATAGGGTTTACACAATATTAAAAGACAGTAAAGGGAATTTTTGGGTAGGTACCTATGGAGGCGGATTGAATAAATTTGACGAAAAAACATACAAGTTCGAATCTTTCCGTTATAATCCAGATGATGCTACATCAATATCCAGTGACAAAATTCTCAGCATAATAGAATCCTCAAAAAAAGAAATTTGGATTGGGACAAGTGGTGGTGGATTAGATAAATTTGATCCTGAAAGTAGATCGTTTAAAATGTATTCAATTGCGCAGGGATTAACCAGCACAGTAGTTTATGGCATTCTTGAAGACAATAACGAAAATTTATGGCTTAGCACTGATGATGGAATATTTCTGTTTAATACGAAAATAGAAAGATTTACTCAGTTCGGAATTGAGGATGGAGCACAAAGCTTGGAATTCAGTGGCGGCGCTTACCTAAAAGATTCAAA
>JAPHUI010000418.1 GCA_026193755.1 Ignavibacteriaceae bacterium
AATATAAAGCCCCGACTGCAGAAAACTAATATCACGGGTGGCACAATACCAGCTTCCTTAATGCAGCGAGGCTATTAAAATAAGGACAGCAACTTTTTTCTCTTCAACAACATAAAACACGGGATTTATTTTTTCACACCAAAAATTTAGTTCGCAAAATTTGGGTGTTTTTATTTTTCAGAATTATGAATGGGACAAATCTGAATGGATTGCATAAATTAATTAGAGATTTGTACAAATCAGGTCTTTGTAAAGAGAGGCAGCTTTTTGTAAATATTTTTTATTTGTGAGCGAACGGTCTCTTTATTTGTAAGCAATTTTTCAGCGATCATCGAATAACTTTTTCCATCTGCAATTTGATGAAGCACTTCGATTTCTTTTGATGTTAACGGATTTTTCTTTGTTCTTTTCACTGAGTCAAGCACCAATTTTGCAATATTTGTGTTCATTGAAGCTTCACCTCTTACAATTACATCCAAAGCCCGAATAAAATTTTCCGGCTTGGTGTTTTTCGTCAGATACCCACAGGCGCCGGCACAAAGTGCATCAAAGATTTCTTTATCATCTTCGAGGAAAGTTAGAACCAAAATATCAGCTTTAGAGTAAGCACTTTTTATTCTTCTTATACCTTCAACCCCTGTGATCTCTGGCAGCACGCTATCTATTAATATTATTTTTGGTTCATCTTTAGAAATATTTTTTATCGCTTCTTCAAAGTTATCATAATCAGCAGTACAAATATATTTTTCACTGTCATTAATTATTGAAGTATAGCTTTTCCTGATGATCTCATCATCTTCAATAATAACCACACGTATAATATTTTTAGAAAGCATAGATTTTATTTAGAATTAATTCTACCTTTAACGGTAATTGTAATACTATTTCCGGATTCGATATCTTCATTTAATAAGATTATTAAATTTTCAGTTTTGCGAATCATATTTTCTATTTTATTACTCACCAGCATTTGGTTCGGTTTTAGTTCAAGACCATCTTCTTCAAATTTCAGTTCAAAATCATCCGGCTGAACTGAAGAGGTTAGAGAAACCCTTTGGCAGTTAAAATGTTTTAACGAATTATTTATTCCTTCTTTTATCAGCTGCAAAACTTCTCTTTTCAAATCTGGTTCCAGAATTGCGTTTTTGTGTTCTTCTGAAAATCCATCAACAATAAAATTAATATTCGTATTGCTGTAAGCTTCATCGCCATAATCTTTAAGCCTGATCATCAGATCGTAAACTGAATTATTACGAGGATTAACAACCCAGATATAATCTTGTAGGTTCTCATACAATCTTCCTGCATTCTCAGCAATGCTGTTAATCAGCGGTTTTATTTCAATAAATGCCATCCCGATTTTTCTGTCAACAATTTCGTTGGCCAGAGAAATGCGTGTTAAGCTGTGAGCGAGCTCGTCATAAAAATCGGCAGCAGCTTTTCTACTTGACGTTTCATGTTCATGTCTTCTCTTGTTTTCTGTCTCAAGCGCTTGTTTAACCTTAGTTTTTAGAATAAACAAATGGATGATAAAAAGAATCAATATTAATCCTACAGCTAATGCAGGGAAAAACCACCATGCCCGCAAAATCGATCTCTTAATAACAAAACTTATTGTGGCGGATTTTTCGCTCCAAACACCATCACTGTTTGTTCCCATTACCTGAAACAAATAATTACCATCAGGCAAGTTTGAAAATGTCACAGAGTTATCTGTTCCATTCGAAATCCATTCATCAGTGAAACTGGAAAGTTTGTACTGATATTTATTTTTAGCAGAATTTTCGTAATCAATCGAAATGAATTCTATCTTCAATGTATTTTCATCTGTTTCGAGTTCTATATTCTTCCCATCAATTATTCTCTGGATAAATTCGCCTTCTTTACTCAGGACTTTTAATGAAGTAATCAAAACAGGTGGATTAAATTTGTTGAGATTAATCGCTTTGGGATTGAAGAAAGTAAGACCATTAATTCCACCAAAATAAATTGTTCCATCAGATGATTTATAGTAAACAGAAGGATTAAATATATTTACCTGTAAGCCATCTTCTTCATCAAAATTAGTAAATGATTTTTTATCAGGATTGAAAAGACTCAGACCATTGTTAGTACTTAACCAAAGTGAACCGTTATCACATTCAACTATTCCAGTGATGACATCGGTTGGTAATCCATCTTTTTGAGTAAAATGTATGAGAGAATTTGTCTTTTGATCTAGCTTGATGAATCCGTTTGTTGTTCCGAACAAAAAATCTCCATTAGAATCCTCGAGAATAGAATAAACATTATTTCTGTTAAAGCTCACATTATTTTTTTTAATTTCGAAAGGAACAAATTCTCCGGCATCATAATTAAATTTATAAACTCCAGCTTTTGCACTAATCCACAAATTGTCTTTCCTGTCAATATAAATATCAAGAATAAAATCAGCACGCTTATTGTTTTGTTCTTTGTTGAAAGTGTAAGTTTTTAACTCTTTAGATTTTATGTTAAAGTTGAATACTCCATGGCTGTTAGTTCCAATCCATGCTACACTATCTGATTGAAAACGAATTGACTTTATGCCAATGTCACCGATTTCTTTTTTCTGTTCAGATGAGAATGTATTTGTAACTAACTGTTTTTTCTTCAGGTCATAATTAAGAATAGAATTATCCGTGCCGATCCAGAGAATATCTTTATTAACCGCAAGCGAATTAATTATTGTAATATTTTTTGCTTTAACATCTAAAGCAGATACTTTTTCGGTTTCCGGATTCAAAAAAAATATTTTTCCATCCTGCGTACCAAAGTAAATTTTTCTTTCTCTGTCTTCACTAATTGCAGTTATGCTTTTATTTTTAAGTGAAGCAGGAACATCTTTTAAATTATTCAATGTCTTGAAGTTCTTTGGCTTTAATATGCATTTTGTTACTCCGAAATTATAAGATGCCACCCAAAGCAAACCTGAATTATTAACTAAAACTTTCTTAACAAAATTTCCGCTGATTGAATTAGTATTATTACCTGCTTTGAAAATCCGGTATTCATTGGTTGCCGGATTATAGTTTACTAAACCATTGTTTGTTCCAAGCCATAAATTGCCTGATTTGTTTTCCAAGATTGAATTGATTGAATAACTGCTTCCAAGTTTTATATGCTGCAGTGCATTTTCATCTTTTAAGTATTTATTTAAACCTGTTGATGTACCTATCCACAAAGTTCCATTCGAATCTTTAAATATCGTAGTTACGGGAGAATTGGTGAATGATGTATCGGGTTTTCCTTCGATGTAAAAGTGATGAATATTGTGGGAGACTATATTGTAATAGGATAATCCCTTTGAATGACCAATCCAGAGCAGGTCATCATCAATTAGTAAAGTATTTAGTGAAGGCGATATACCATTTGAATCAGCTAAATTAATATCAACAGTTGTAAAATTATTAGCGGAGTATTCGTATTTCTGAATTTTGCTAGAACTATTTACCAGCCAGATATTTCCATTTTTATCTTCAGAAATACTTAGAGTTGTATTATTATTAATCGAATTGGGATCAGATTGATTATTTGTAAAACGAGTAATTATTTCCCGGTTTGCATCGAATCTATTTAAACCTCCTCCAAATGTTCCAACCCAGAGATTACCTTTGCTATCCTCGAACAAACAAGAAATGTCATCAAAAGATATAGAATTTGTATCGACAGAATTATACCTGTAAACAACAAAATTTTTCCCATCATACCTTACCAATCCATAAGTAGTACCAAACCAGATAAATCCTTTACTGTCCTGAAGCATATCATTGGTAAGGTTAAGCGAAACTCCATTACTTGGTGGAACATTCACAAAGCTTGGTTCCTGATTCTGCGCAAACACACCAATGCTTGTTAATAGAAGTAGAAGAATAAAAATATTTTTTATCTGAATATATGACTTCATTTTGCCTGTGAGTAAATCCATAAACTTCACGGTCGAAAAATATCCTTATCTTTGTTAAAAATGAACATTTCTTTATAAGTAAAATAGTTGAGGATTCTTTTTACAGAATGGATTAACTTTGCAATAGGATTCTAACATTATAAGGCACACTATGGATTCTCTTTTCAATGACTACTTTTATCCAAAATCAATCTGTGTTGTGGGGGCTTCCTCAAAACCCAAATCACTTGGATATGAATTAACCAAATCAATTAAGCAGTATGGCTATACCGGAAAGCTTTTTCTAATCAATCCAAAGTCTGATGAAGTACTGGGTTATAAATGTTATCCTACAATTGAGGCTGTCAAAGAAAAAATTG
This sequence comes from Ignavibacteriaceae bacterium, assembly GCA_026193755.1. Classification (GTDB taxonomy): domain Bacteria; phylum Bacteroidota; class Ignavibacteria; order Ignavibacteriales; family Ignavibacteriaceae; genus IGN2. The sequence goes on from JAPHUI010000418.1 coordinate 4,285, forward strand.
ATCTTGCCATAATTATGGTTCCAAAACAGTTTGTTGAAGAATCAATCAAACAGCTTACTAAAAAAGGTACAAAAGCAGTTATACTCATCACTGCAGGATTTAAAGAAACCGGAAAAAAAGGTGAAGAGGAGGAAAAAAGAATTCTTGAGCTGGTGAAAAAGTCTAAAGCGAGATTGGTGGGACCAAATTGCATGGGAGTTATAAACACTTTACCCAAAATAAAAATGAATGCTACATTTGTTGCAGAAGAACCTCGTAACGGTAAAATGGGATTTTGCTCACAGAGTGGTGCAATTGGCGCAGCAGTATTAAATTCATTGAGGGAAACTGATATAAGATTTTCGCAATTTATTAGTGTTGGGAACAAAGCTGATGTAACTGAAAATGATGTTCTTGAATTCTGGGAGAATGATAAAAACATCAGCGTAATAACTTACTACCTTGAAAGCTTTGAGGCTGGAGAAGAATTTCTAAAATTCTTTATTGATGGAAAAGTTTCCAAACCGGTAATCGTTTTAAAAGGCGGCAAAACTTCAAGTGGGATTAAAGCTGCCTCTTCACATACAGGAGCTTTGGGAAGCAGCGATAAAGTTGTTGATGCAGTGCTTCAGCAATTCGGAATTATACGTGCAGATGATTTGAACGATCTTTTCAATACAGCAAAAGGATTTGAAGATTTTCCTATACCTAAAGGTAACAAAGTTGCAGTTGTTACAAACGCCGGTGGTCCTTCAATTCTTACTGTTGATACTCTGGAGAGAAATAATTTATCACTCGCGGAACTGAGCTCAGCGACTAAAGTAAAGCTGAGAGAAATTGTTCATCCTCAGGGAAGTGTGAATAATCCTGTAGATCTTCTTCCCGGCGGAACAGCAGAACAGTTCAAGCGGGTAAATGAAATTCTTGTTGAAGACAAAAATGTGGATGCTGTCATTTCAGTTTTTGTTGAACCAATTATGGTGCCTGCACTCCCGGTTATTGAAGCAATAAATGAAATAAAAAATAATAAACCAATTTTTCAGGTGGTAATGCCGCTGCCTGAATTCTGGGACAAATACAGGAAGGAATCAAAAACTAAAAGATCTTTATTTAGAAGACCGGAAGATCCAGCAGTTGTAATAGGAAATATGTTGAAGTTCAGTAACAAACCGTCAAATAAAAACAGAATAAAAGCAAAGGAAGTGAAACTTGCGGGCGTGCAATTCAAGATAGATAAATTTCTTTCACAGGAAGAAGTGATCAAAATTTCTGAACACTACAATCTTCCTATTGCAAAAACTCATCTTCTTAATTACCATGATTTAAAAAATGCTGATTTAAAATTTCCGGTTGTACTTAAAGCTGTTGGTGAAAAAATTATTCACAAATCAGAACTAAAGGGTGTATCATTAAATATTAGGGATAAAACCAAGCTGATTAAAGTCGCAGATGAAATGATGAGAAATTTCAAAAATAAAAAACTAGAGCTTGATTCTTTTCTTATACAACCATACATCCAAACAAAGTTTGAATTGCTGGTCGGTGGTTTCCGTGATCCAAGCTTTGGCCCCATGGTAATGTTCGGCACTGGCGGAAAGTATGTTGAATATGTTGATGACACCGTAATTCGTTCTGCATATCTTACTGATTTCGATGTTGAAGAAATGATAAACAAAACTAAAATCGGTAAAATTATTCAAGGTGTTAGAGGTGAAGAATCAGCTGATATGAATAAAATTAAAAATACAATCAAATCAGTCGCACAGATGATGCTTAATCACAGCGAAATCACTGAATGCGATTTAAACCCGCTTGTAGTTACAGAGGATAATAATATCTTTGCGGTTGATATAAGAATTAAGTGTTAATAAAATATTAGTGAAACGACGAAACTTCATAAAAACAATATCGACTGCGACACTAGCTGCTTCGGTTTCTTCCCCGGCAATTAACGGAGATTTCAGTTCTCCGGTTAAAAGTCTTATAAAACCGTCCAGATTAAAAAAAGATGATAAAATTGCAATTGTTACTCCCGGCAGTTATATCACTGAAGAGGAAAAGGAAGAATCAATAGACAATTTGTATAAACTTGGTTTTAGAGTGACTTATTCTGATCGGTTGATGCAGAAAAATGGTTATTTCTCTGCGACTGATGAAGAACGTGCTGCAGATGTAAATGAAATGTTCAAACGTGATGATGTGAAAGGGATAATGTGTGCAAGAGGAGGCTACGGTTGTGCCAGAATTCTTCCTTTCCTTGATTATCATCTTATCAGAGATAATCCAAAGCCATTGATTGGATTTAGTGATATAACAGCCTTGCATTATGCTATTTATAAATTTAGCCGACTAATTACATTCCATGGACCTGTTGGTGTTTCAACGTTCAGCCGATTCAGCGTAAATAATTTTAATGATGTTCTTATTGAACCAAAAGATAATCTTGAACTGGTAAATTCTCTGAATGATAATAATTACAACCCTTATGGAATTAGCACAATAGCTGAAGGAGTTGCTGATGGAGAATTAATTGGGGGGAACCTGTCAATTGTGACTTCTCTTATCGGCACAGATTATGACATTGACTATACTGGTAAAATTATTTTTCTGGAAGAATTTATGGAAGAGCCATACAGGATTGATAGAATGTTGACTCAAATGGTTCAAGCAAGTAAATTTAAAAGTGCAGCAGGGGTTGCTCTTGGAGTTTTTAAAATGTGTGAATCGGATAAGACAAATCCTTCATTCAAAAATTCATTTACTCTTATGGAAGTTTTAAAAGATAGACTTGGAAATTTAGGCATCCCTGTTGTTTATGGATTGTCTTTTGGGCATGTGGTTGATAAATTTACATTACCGTTTGGGGTTCGGGCAGAATTGAATACAGAAACTAATCAGTTAAAATTATTAGAGCCCGGAGTTATTTGAGATTAAAAATCTTTTAGCCTTTCCAAATTACTCCTTTCACCAATAGCAATTAATTTATTTCCCTCATCAACAATTGTACTTCCAGTTGGATTATAAACAAAAATTCCTTTTTCATCATTCTGGATAGAAACAATAATCGTATTGAATTCTGTACGAATCGGAAGTTCAGCTAAAGTTTTTTTATGCATTTTAGAACCTTTCTTTACAACAATCTCTTCAATCTGAAGATCTAAGTTTCGGTTTGCAGCGACAATTTCAATAAAATCTGCTACACCCGGACGAAGTAGCAGCGAAGCCATTCTAACTCCTCCTAATTCATAAGGTTTAACAACCCTGTCTGCACCGGCTCTTAATAATTTTGGTTCCGTTTCATCTTCGACAGCTCTTGCAACGACAAATATTTTGGGATTAAGAAACTTTGCAGTTAGAGTTGTAAAAACGTTTTCAGCATCATTGGATAAAACAGCAATTAGTCCCTTTGCTTTTTTAACCCCTACTCTTTCTAAAGTAGTATCATGCGATGCATCACCGGTGTCATAAAGATATCCTATCTCATCCAGCTTTTTGTGGTTTGCCGGATTATTTTCAATTACAACGAATGGAACTTCCGAGTGAGCAAGTTCTTCGCAGATATGCGTTCCCATTCTACCATATCCGCAGACAATATAATGGCCTTCCAGTTTATTAATCTTATTTTGCATTCTTCGCCTCTTGAAAATATTGCTTTCAATTAAAATTTGTACTCCTATACCGCCAATGTAAATTACGGTTGCAAAGCTTATTAATACCAGAATTAATGTGAATATTTCACCCTTTGTAGAAAGCGGATGTACTTCCCCATAACCGGTAGTAGTAATTGTAATAATTACCATGTATAACGAATCAGCAAAATTCCATCCTTCTAAAAGCATATAACCTGCTGTTCCAAAACAGATAATTATTAGAAGTGCTACAAGTGCGTTACGAAGATGTTTTAGCGCGCCCTGAACCATTTTAAAATTCTTTTTATTATCTTTTTACTAAGATAATTAAGTAAGATGATTAATTCTTCATTTTATTTATAGTCTTTAAATTAAATCATCGCTTTCTTTTTAAGCATTACAAATTTAGCTTTACAATATAACTTTAATTCAATAATCAGGTAGTTAAATGCTGAACATTAAAAGGATCGTAATCTTATTCTCATTGTTATTATTACTACAAGGATGCCTTGTTTTTAAGTCGGTCTCATATGAAATTAATTTAGCTGATAGTACTTCCGGAATTGTTAGTATGAATTTTACTGACATACGTTCTGACGCAATGAATGCTTCTGATCTTGAAGCAGATAAAAAACAATTATTTCAGGAATTACTAAAGGGTAATGATTTCGTTAAGCAGATGAAAGAGGAAGGTAGAAATATTTTAGATCGTCGCCTGTTTAAATGCGAAGGAAAATTGTGTGGTTTTGTTAAATACTCTTTTAATGATATTTCTAGCGTTGAAAATTTAACCTACCAGGCGCCGTTTTATTATTTAACATTCGGATTACAAGACAGCATAATCTCGACAAACGGTGAAGTTATTATTTCTGAAGATCATAAAAGAATAGTTTGGGATAATTCGATAAAAAATCTGAAATTTGAATGGTTCAGCACAGATACTGAAAACTCAAACCTCGTTGAATTAGTTCAATATTTAGATCAAGAGAAGTAAGAATAAAACTAAATGTACGTAGAATTAGTTTTTCCGTTACCATTCCGAAAGTCATTTACATACCTCGTACCGACCGAGCTTGATAAACAGACAAAGATTGGCGTAAGAGCAGTTGCTCCTTTTGGTAAACGAACACTCACCGGATTTATAATTAACAAGTTTAAAAAGGTTTCTATAAAGGAAGAGATAAAGCCAATCACGGACATTATTGATGAAAAGCCGATTGTAGATAGTGAAGGACTAAAATTTTATTCCTGGCTAGCAGATTATTATTTATGCTCTTTCGGTGAAGCGTTAAAATTAGCAGTTCCTTATGGTTCCGAAGTTGAATCTAAAAGAAAAATTATTTCCGATCAAAAAGCCTGCGCACATCTTTTAACAAAAGAAAAAAATAAATCTTCAACAAGAGGGAAAATTCTTAAGGTTCTTTCTGAAAAGAAAGAAATTAGTCTTCAGCAGCTTCAAAAATTAGTTAAGAAAAAAAATATTTACTCAACTCTCAGGACACTTCAGCAGCAAGGCGTAATAACCTTACTCGATCTGATGCAACCGGCAAAAGTAAAAGCAAAAACTGTCAACTATGTAAAGCTCAATAAAACAGTTGCACAGGTTTATTCATTGTTTCCTGAAATTGAAAGACGATCACCAAAGCAGGTAAAGCTTTTACTTGAATTAGTTGCTGCTAAGGGAAAAGGACTTCCGGTTGCCGAACTGCTTCATAAAACATCTTCATCAAAATCTTCACTTGATTCACTCTCTGCTAAAGGGATAGTAAAAATTTATGAACAGGAAATTGATCGGAAATATGTTGAGCACTACAAAGAAGAACGAGTTAAGTTTACTCTTTCAGACCAGCAAGAAAAAGTAGTAGATGAAGTTTCAAAAGAAATTGATAAAAATAAGTTTAAAACTTTTTTGCTGCACGGGGTAACAGGAAGCGGAAAGACTCAGGTTTATATCGAGCTTACAAAAAAAGTTCTTGAAAAAAAGAAGACAGCACTGATTCTTGTTCCGGAAATTTCTTTAACTCCACAAATTACATCAAGATTCTTTAATATTTTTGGAGATGAAGTTACGGTTATGCATAGCCGAATGTCACCGGGAGAAAGATACGATTCATGGCACAGAATATTTAAAGGAAAATCGAGTGTTGTTATTGGTGCAAGGTCTGCATTATTTGCGCCGCTGAAAAATATCGGGTTGATTGTAGTAGATGAAGAACACGATGCAAGCTACAAACAGTCGGATATGATTCCAAAATACAATGCCCGCGATGCAGCAATAATGCTGGGAAGCATTTCTAATTGTCCAGTATTATTAGGCTCAGCAACACCTTCGATTGAAAGTATGTATAATGCAAAAATGGAAAAATATAAGTTGCTGGAACTCCCGGAAAGAATTGATAATGCGAAATTGCCTGTAATCACTCTCGTTGATGTTAATAAAGAGAAAAAAAAGAAGAGAATGGAAAACATCTTTTCTAGAATCCTTCTTGATAAAATTGAAGAGAGATTAAAACGAGGTGAAGGAGTAATTATCCTGCAGAACAGGAGAGGGTTCTCGACACAGATTTATTGCACAGATTGTGGCGAAGTTGAACTTTGTGATAACTGCTCAGTACCGATGGTCTATCACATAAATAAAAATAATATTCAATGTCATTATTGTGGTTTGGTAAAGGATGTGCCGAATGCTTGTACTCATTGCGGTTCAATTCAGTTAAAATATTTTGGAACCGGAACCGAAAGAGTAGAAGATGAACTTGAGTTTTATTTTCCAAAAGTAAAGATGAGCAGAATTGATTCTGATTCCATTACCAAAAAATCTGCATTGAGCAGATTGCTTTTATCTTTTGGTGCAGGAGAGATTGACATTCTTGTTGGGACACAAATGGTTTCGAAAGGATTAGATTTTTCCCGTGTAACTCTTGTCGGGGTAATTTCTGCAGAAACAACTCTCTGGCTTCCTGACTTCCGTGCCGATGAAAGAACATTCCAACTTTTAACACAAGTTTCAGGAAGAGCTGGTAGAAGCAAAACACCCGGTGAAGTAATAATCCAGACAATGAATGAAAAACACTTTGCACTTCAGATGGTCCTAAATAATAACTACAATGGATTTTATCAAAGAGAAATTGCCGACAGAGATAGAATGGGCTTTCCGCCTTTTACAAGAATTGCATTGATTGAAACCAAAGACCAATCAAATGAAAAGGCAAAGGGTGCGTTAACTGGTTTTTATAATGAATTAAAAAGATTTACTAAATTGATATCAATCTCATCTCCAACACCTGCAATCATTTCAAGATTGAAAGGACAATATCGCTATCAGATATTAATTAAATCACTAAGAAAAACAGATCCTGGTGGAAAGATTCTTAGGAAAGCAATACTTGATTCTTTTGTAGAGTTTAACAGGAAGTCAAGATACAAAGATGTGCGATTGATTTATGATGTTGATCCGCAGAGTGTGATTTGAAGAAGACTAGAGTTTATTTTTTATTATAATTAACTTAAATGGCTAAATGGGTTAATTTTCTCTCTCTCAAATCTGATTTGCATTGTTTTGTCAGCCACATTGAATTCTTTAGAAATGTTCGAAGCTAAATATTCAATAAGAGCGGCTGAGTCCTCATTAATTATTTTTTTTGCTTGTTCAATTAATAACTTTCTTTTTTTGATTGATTTAATTAGCGCATTTTTGGGTACTAATAATCTTCCAGCAAATTCGCTTGCCTGATATTCAGCTCTTCCCCATATTGGACCAGGAATATTGTTAATAATTTTTTTCCATTCCTCGTAAGATTTTGCTCTAAGCTTTTCAATCTGTTCTTTGTGTAACACAAAATGACCAATTTCGTGAGCAATTGAAAACCGTATTCTTACTTCTGGTCTATCAGTATCAAATACTACTTCAAGTAAATCTCCTGTAAGAAAAGCTTCAGTTCCTGTGATTTTGTACAGACCTGGAAGTGGAATAAGATCCAGTTTAAGTTCCTTCTCAACGATTAGTTCTATATCAACAGGAATTTTATCTCCCCAGTTTTTTTCACGGAAATGATTAGCTTTCCTTCTAATATCTTCATCGTGGAGGAAAGGAATGTTTATCTTAGATAAATCCACTCGGTATTATCTTCCCTTCAACAAATCGATAATTTTTTGTAACTCCTCCTCAGTTGGTTTATCACCGTGCGCTGTTCTAAAAAAAACGGGCAATGCAGAAATAACATCTTTGTCTTTGTACACATAGTCGGGTATTTTCTTTTTGGCGATTGATGCAAGATCAAATAATTGTTGCCAGTTTTTAGAGCCTTTTTTTATCTTGAGTACTGTGGCTATCTGATCGAGCTTTTCCCTGTCTTCGGGTGCAGGTAATTTTCCTCTTTCAATCTTACTCCAATTACTTGGGTCAAGACCAACAAGCTCACAGAATTTTCTAAGACTAAGGTCTAGCTCCAATCTCTTGTTTTTAATATATTCTCCGAAACTAGACATAATGATCTCCTTTCTTTACATCTTTTTCACTACAATTTTTGTAAAAAGATGTGTTGTAAAACATTATTAGTTTACTTCTCCTTATATGTAATTAAAATTGTGTGGTATAAAATATACCACAGCCATTAAATTGTCAAGAGAATAACTAATAATTTTAATAAAGGAACGATATCCTAAAAGTTTAATTGATTGAGAATTTGCAACAAATATATAAAGTAGATCTGAAAAGTGTGATTTGAGGATAAAGTGCCACTCAGCTTTAATTCGAGTGGCACTTAAATTTTTACTGCATAAAATTCTGAAGGAATGGAACTGCCTGTGAAAGCTGGAATAGAACAAACATCACAATCAGCCACGAGCCGAATACCAATGCATAGTACTTACCTGTAGATTCGGATTTGAACATTTTTGCAAAACCTATTGCAAGTACTATATAAGCCCAAATACTAATCGGATCAACTTTAGCAAGAAGCCAGCCTGTAATAGTATTTTTATCAATGCTCATAAATGATGCAAGACTTGTATCGGTCATCATTTTTCCAAGAAGCATTGTTAAAATTCCGGCAATTATAAGTTGAAGAGTACTTATGTACATTGTTAATCCATTAGCAACCAAAGCTGAGGCGAATGTACCCTCACCTTTAAGAAGGAATCGAATAAGTAAATAATAGAATCCGGCTATGAGAAAGATAATTATGAAACCAAAAATTAATGTTGTTGCAATTGTAATTACCCAGCCGATAGGACCCTGCATAAATTCCATCTGCTGATCGATTCTATTAATTGCTTCGTCACCTTGTTCTCTGGTGAGCGTTTCACTTTCAACCATTTTTTCTATTCGTTCAATTCCCTGCTTCTTAGCTTCAAAATAGACTTCTTTGTTAGTCATTGCTAGAATTCTAACCAAAGCAGCAACAAGAAAAAGAATAAGAACTGGAATAACCCAATCTTTATTTCGAGTAGGAAACTTTGAAGTGTGCTCGAACATTTTGGCTGGTTCGGTAAAAACCCCGATCATTTTGTCGGAATGGCTGAGTTCACCGTTGACATTTTGTGTTTCTTCTGTTGGAGTGATTGTCTCGTTGGAATCCATTATGCACCTCACTAATTGTTAAAATTTCTAATACAAAAATTATCCTAGATTTCATACAAAGGCAATAATTTTTTGCTAACCGGTAATGGCAAATGTCAGGTGGTTTCAAAAACAAATTCAATAAAACATCAAGTTTTATTAGAAATGATAAATAAGAGCCAAGCAAAGTCTCTTTTCATTTTGTAAATTTGAAGTGTAAATATTTACCAATCTTTTAGAGAAGCAATGAAACCAAAAACAATCATCGAACCATTCAAAATAAAGTCAGTTGAGCCAATCCGTTTTACCACAAGGGAAGAACGGGAAAAAACATTAATAGATGCAGGTTACAATCCTTTTATGATTCATGCTGACGATGTTCTTATTGATCTCCTCACAGATAGCGGAACTTCTGCGATGAGTGCAAAACAATGGGCTGGAATAATGGAAGGTGACGAAGCTTATGCCGGCTCAAAGAGTTTTTACAAATTCGAGGCTGCTGTTAATAAAATTACCCATATGAAATATATCATCCCGACTCATCAGGGCAGGGCAGCAGAGAAAATTCTCTTCTCGATAGTTGGTGGTTCCGGGAAATACTTTCCTAACAATACTCATTTCGATACTACCAGAGCTAATATTGAATTTACAGGTGCTGAAGCAGAAGATATTCTAACTGAAATTGGAAAGCATCCGGAGCAGAGAGCAGATTTTAAGGGAAATATGGATATCGAAAAATTGGAAGCATTCATTAAAGAAAAAGGAGTTGAAAATATTCCTCTTTGTATGATGACAGTAACCAATAATTCAGGCGGCGGGCAGCCAGTATCAATGCAGAACATTCGCGAAGTAAAAGAAGTCTGTAAGAAATACAATATCCCGCTCTTTCTTGATGCGTGTAGGTTTGCTGAGAATGCTTACTTTATTAAACTGAGAGAGAAAGGATATGAGAATAAATCTGTTCTTGAAATTGCTCAGGAAATGTTTTCCTACGCTGACGGAGCAACAATGAGTGCTAAAAAAGATGCTCTCGTAAACATCGGCGGTTTCCTCGCAATGAATGATGAAGAGCTTGCAATGAAATGCAGAAACTTGCTTATTGTTACCGAAGGATTTCCAACTTATGGAGGGTTAGCGGGAAGAGATCTTGAGGCAGTTGCACAAGGATTGGAAGAAGTTGTTGATGAGCATTATCTTGAATATAGAATCCGCAGCGTTGAATACCTTGGTGAAAGACTTGTTGCTGCAGGTGTACCTATTATCGAACCTCCTGGCGGCCATGCAATTTATATCGATGCAAAAAGATTTTCACCAAATATTCCACCCGACCAATATCCCGGTCAGTCAATTGTATGTGAACTTTATCTTGAAGGCGGTGTGCGTGGAGTTGAGATTGGCAGCGTGATGTTTGGTAAATATGGAAAAGATGGAAAGCTCATTCCAGCAATGATGGAACTTGTTAGACTGGCTATTCCAAGAAGAGTTTACACCCAAAGTCATGTTGATTACTTAATTGAAATAATCCTGGAAGTATATAAAAACAGGAACAAGCTTAGAGGATATAAAATTATATATGAAGCGCCGATGCTTAGACATTTTACAGCCAGGTTTCAGCCGATGACTTGAAATGAAGCTTAAAAAGATTTATCACTTTGATAATAAACGGCAAATCTGGAGGATAATCCCCAATGATAATGGTCAGCTAATTATTGAAGAACGCGAACCCGAAAAGAAGCAAGCTTACTTTCATTGTCTCACTCTCGAAGCCGGGAAAAAATTATTAAAAGACTTTCAGCTCGATGATAAGTTTTGGGTTGGTATCGAATCAGTCCGGGATGATATTATCTTCTTTCACAAGTTCGCCAAACCCGATATGCCGAAGCACAGGGGCATATTTGCTTTTGATATCAGAAGTCAGAATATCATCTGGGAAAATCCAGAATTAATTTTCCAATTTCTTTTAAAAGAAAAATTATATGCATTCAAGGAAAAGTTTCAAGGAAGAAGCTACTATTCCATCAATCCTCTGAACGGTGAAATAATTGAAGAGATTGGCGAGAATTACGATTTGATAAATAATCTAAAAAGTGAATCTTTATTTGAAGAAGATAGTAAAGGTCAATTATTCCCTGAAGTTTTTGAAACTGATTCCGTAACTGATAATCGGGCAATCGATTTCATAAACTCTCTGAGAAATAGGCTTGTAATATCAGGAAAAATTGAGCATATATTAAAAAATGATTTATTGTCAGTAAGTTTTCACGAAGTCAATTCCAAAGGAACTTTTAACAATCTTTTTAAAGCAGTTGATTTATCCACAGGAAAGTATATTTTAGAAGAAGTAATCAATAAAGAAACGAGTCTGTATTTAACCGATTCATTCTTTATCAAAAATGATTTTCTGTTTCTGTTATTTGGGAAAACCAGACTCCAGGTTTATAAAATTATTTTTTAAGGAGTAATGAAATGGAATTATCAACAGAAGAAAAAGAAATATTACTTAAAGCTGCAAGAGAATCAATATTAGCCGAATTCAGTGAGGGCGAAGTAACAAAAGTGGATTATAAAGCCTATCCAAAATTGAAAATGGAATTGGGTGCTTTTGTTACATTACACATTAACAATCAGCTAAGGGGATGTATAGGTTATATCATTGCTCAGAAAGCTTTGTTTGAAACTATTGTTGATGCAGCAAAACACGCAGCCTTTGGTGACCCCAGGTTTTCTCAGTTAAGCAGGGATGAAGTTGATGAAGTAATTATCGAAATTTCTGTACTTTCTCCATTTGAACCAATTAAGAGTTATGATGATATTGAAGTCGGAAAGCATGGGCTTCTGCTAGATGAAGGTGGAAGAGCAGTTCTACTTCCGCAAGTAGCTACTGAGCAGAACTTTAACCGGGCAGAATTCCTTACTGCGCTTTGCCACAAAGCAGGATTGTATGGAAACTATTGGAAAGAAAGAATGTTAAACATAAAAGTGTTTACTGCACTTGTCTTTAGTGAGGGAGAAGGAGGTAAATAATGAGTTACATAAGACCATCACAGGTTGCTGGATATTTTTATCCCTCTAACCCGGAAAAACTTAGAAAAGACATTAAACTTTTGCTCGATGTAACTAAAGCAAAGGAAAAAATAAATAATATTTTTGGAATAGTTTCACCTCACGCTGGTTATGTTTATTCGGGCAAAACAGCCGCCTATGCTTACAATCTCCTTATTGGAAAGAAGTACAAAAGGGTAGTAGTTATTTCTCCAAGCCACTCAGAGTATTTTCCTCGCATAAGTATATTTGAGGGCGATGCTTATAAAACTCCTCTCGGAATGCTGCAAGTTGATAAAGATTTTAGTAAAAAACTCCAGACTGATGATGGAGTAATCTTCCAGGGATTTGAAGGGCATAGAAGAGAACACGCTCTTGAAGTACAACTTCCATTTCTTCAGTCTGTGCTTGAAGAATTCAAGATTGTTCCGGTTGTGATGGGGGACCAGTCCAGAAAGAATATTGATACACTGGCTAAAAAACTTGCTGAGGTTGCTGATGATGAAACCCTGATTGTTGCCAGTTCAGATATGTCACACTTCTATTCTAAATCGAAAGCTGACAGGCTGGATTCAGTAGTTGAAAAAAGAGTAAGAGAATTTGATTTTGAATCTCTCCAGAATGATCTTGATACCCGCAACTGCGAAGCTTGTGGAGGAGGTCCGATAGTAGTCCTAATGAAAGCTGCTAAGCTTAAGAATATTCAGCATTCAATGGTCCTCCACAGAAGTGATTCGGGTGATGTAACTGGTGATGAAAAAGAAGTTGTCGGGTATTTGTCGGCAGTTTTTTATGGAGATTGATTCAGCTTGATAAAAGATGGAATAGTGATAATTGGTGCTGGTAAATTAGCTTACTCTCTTACTTCCGCACTGCTAGATGCTGGTTATTCCGTTCAATCTATTATAAGCCGGAAATTAAGTTCTGCAAAATCTCTCGCAAAGAAATTTTCAGTTCCTCATTATTCAAAATCTTTAAACATAATTCCTCCTGAAATTAAGATCTTCTTTTTCACCGTGCCAGATGGCGAAATAAAAAAAGTTGCTGAAAGTCTATCAAAACTAAAAAGAAATTATAAAAATTGTATCTGCATTCATTTTTCGGGTGTTGAGGATATTTCTGCTTTAAAATCATTAAGTAAGAAAGGTTGCGCGGTTGGCTCGCTTCATATCATTCGGCCGTTCCCATCAAAAAATATTGTTGATCTTAAAAACTTCCCAGCTTCAATTGAATCAGAAGATAAACGTGTAAATAGT
>JAPHUI010000258.1 GCA_026193755.1 Ignavibacteriaceae bacterium
AAAATAGATATTCTTATTAACAATGCCGGACTTTCACGAGGGCTTGATAAAATTTATGAAGGTAAAAAAGAAGACTGGGATGAAATGATTGATACGAATATTAAAGGACTTGCTTATGTAACACGACATGTAGTCCCTTTGATGGTAAGAAAGAAATCAGGTCATATCATAAATATTGGTTCAACTGCCGGACACGAAGTATACCCTGGTGGGAATATTTATGCAGCGACAAAGTTTGCAGTAACTGCTCTTAGCCAGTCAACAAGGTTAGATATTCTGGATAAAGGAATAAAAGTTACGAGCATTGATCCCGGTATGGTTGAAACAGAATTCAGTTTAGTAAGATTCAAAGGAGATAAGGAACGTGCAAAGAATGTATATAAAGGATTGAAACCACTAACTCCTAAAGATGTAGCAGAAGCAGTGCTTTTTTGTTCAACACGCCCGAATCACGTTAACATAAACCAGATAATTTTAACTCCACTAGCACAGGCATCATCAACACAGGTTTATAGAAAAGAAAAATAGCTAAACGAAAACACTTATGTCTCCTGCACCTTCTCTTACAATGACTGGTTCTTCCTGGCTAAGGTCGATCACGGTTGAAGGTTTTCCGCTCAGGTTTCCTGAGGCGAGCATCAAATCTATCTGAAAACTAAAAACGGATTTAATTTCAAGTGGATCAAAAAGTAATTCACCTTTTCTTGTAGTTACACTAGTACTAACAATCGGGTTACCCAATCCTTCGACTATTTTTAATGCAACGTTATGATCAGGTATTCTTATTCCAACAGTTTTTCTTTTACTCCATAATTTTTTAGGAACTTGCCTTGCTGCCGGTAAAATAAAAGTATAGGGACCGGGCAGTAAACGTTTCATAGTTTTATAAGCATAATCAGAGACCTTAGCATATTTTGCAATATTTTTAAGATCCGGACATATAAAACTCAATAATTTAATATCAGGGTTACTCTTAATCTCTTTTACCCGATCCAAAGCCTGCTTATTAAAAATATCGCAACCAATTCCGTAAACGGTATCGGTAGGATAAATTATTACCCCACCTTCCCTAAGTACTTTTATGGCTTTGTTAATATATCTTAATTCAGGATTAACCGGATGTAATTCATAATATTCCATTTCAAACCGCTAATTTAATAAGTGATTGAACTAAGTTATTCAGCAAAATATTCTTGTAAAGATAACATTGTGAATGAAATTATCAACTACCAACTTAATGTTTCAATTCCTTATAAAAACAGTAAAAAAACGTGCAAAAGAATGGTTTTGTTTACAAAAAATTCTTTATATTTAGCGCTCAAAATTTCAAGATATTTGAATTTAAAGGAGTATGAAATGGCTAGAAAATGTCAGGTAACGGGAACAGGACCACAATATGGGAGCAGTATTTCCCACGCTCATAATAAGACTAAAAGAAGATTTTTACCCAATTTACAAACGAAGAAAATCTGGGTTCAGGAATTAAACCGTGAGGTTAAGGTTAAATTAACAGCAAAAGCTTTGAAGACTATAAGTAAGAATGGTACTTCGGATCTCGCCAAAATGATAAGAGAAAAGAAAATTAAGGTTCATTGATATAATTTAGAGAAGATTTAAAAACTAAAGGGAAGCAATGCTGCTTCCCTTTTTTGTTTAATATCGAAAAAACTTTACTCTCTAACTACCCATACTTTAACCTTAGCTCCAACATTTTGATGAAGCTTAACATTTACGTTATAAATACCAAGAGTCTTTATAGCTTCTTCGATCTCGATTTTCCTTTTATCAATGTCATAACCTTTTTCTTTAAGATTATCGGCAATCATCTGGGCTGTTACACTACCAAAAATTTTATCTTCCTCACCCACCTGAACCGGAATTGTAATTGATACTTTTTCTAATTCTGTTGCTAAGGTTTCTGCTGCCTGCAATTCGTGCTTGGCTTTCTTGACAACCGCTTTTTTCTCATCTTCTAATGCTCTTAAGTTTCCGTCTAAAGCAATATAGGCTATTTTTCTTGGCAAAAGAAAATTATGAGCGTAACCATCTTTAACTTCTACAACTTCTCCAACTTGTCCAAGCGGTTCATAATTTTGTCTTAATATTACTTTCATCTCTACTCCTTGATTTAACTATCTGATGCTTTCAGAAACGTAGGGTAAAAGAGCCATATGGCGTGCTCTTTTAACAGCTATAGCAAGCTGCCTTTGATACTTAGAACTTGTGCCGGTTATCCTCTTAGGGATGATTCTTCCCTGCTCAGACACAAATTTTTGCAGCAATTTAACGTTTTTGTAATCTATATATTTAATCTTTGCTTGTGTAAAGCGACAGATTTTTTTTGTTTTTATTTCTTTTTTAGACGTCATCATGTTTATTTATCCTTCATTAAATTTGATTCTTCATCAGATAAAAATTTATCAAAAGAGTCTTCTGTATAGTCAGTATCATTTTCAACAGCCACCGTAGAGTTATTTTCATCATCAGAATTGACTGTTTCGGTATCAACAAATTTTCCTCTTTTGTTTAAAAACTGAATCCTTCTTGCTTTTATTTCAACAATACTTCTGTTATGGCCGTCATCGGTTTTCCAGGTTCTGCTTTGTAATTCACCATCAACTAAAACTGCCGAGCCCTTTTTAAGTCTTTCCTTACAGCTATCAGCTAATTTATTCCATGCAACTATGCCAACATAGCAAACGTCTTCCTGCCATTGGTTAGTGCTGTCTTTAAATCTTCGGTTAGAAGCTAGAGAGAAATTTACAACAGGAGTTTTATTTGTTGTTTCTCTGAAGATTGGATCTTTGGTTAAATTGCCAGCAACTATAACATAATTAATTTCCGGCATTTTCAAATCGGCCATGGTTTAATCCTCCATACTATCATTGGTTGTTATTTATACGTCCTTTACATTATTCTCTACATCATCCTCATCAGCTTCCGGGGGAACCACGGGGATTACTTCCACTTCTTCAGCTAATTGAGTCTGTAAAGATTTATCAATTTCAATTTGTTCGAGGGCTTCTTTAGATAGGGTGATAGTCAGATATCTCAAAATATTTTCATCTAATTGGTAATTTCTTTCTAATTTGGGAACAAGATCAGGTAGGGAGTTGAATCTGAAAATTACATAGTAGCCTATTTTGCTTTTTTTCACCTGATAAGCAAGTCTTTTTCTTCCCCAGTCTTCTATTTCAACTATTTCTCCCCCGTTTGTAGCTATCGTTTCTTTTATTCTTTCAATAAGGTTTTTTATAGTATCATCATCTAATGCTGCATTTATAAGAACAGCACTTTCATAGACACGTTTATTCATTTAGTATACTACCTCCCTATGGACTTACGGCCTGCTGCAATTTTTTACAACAAGCAGGGTTGATAAATAATTTTCTTTTGGGCGTCAAATTTATTTAATTAATGGTGCAATAACAAGTGAAATTACCGCCATTAATTTAATCAAAATATTTAATGAAGGGCCTGATGTATCCTTAAAAGGATCTCCAACAGTATCGCCAACAACTGCTGCTTTATGAGGGTCTGAACCTTTAAAATATTTCTCTCCATTAATTTCCAGACCGCTTTCAAACATTTTTTTGGCGTTATCCCAGGCACCTCCTGCATTTGCCTGAAAAATAGCCATTAAAACACCTGTTACGGTAACGCCGGCTAAAAGTCCTCCCAGCATTTCAGGTCCGCCGCTAAAACCAATGAGAACCGGTGTCAATACTGCTAGAAGACCCGGGATAACCATTTTTCTGATAGCAGCATGAGTTGAGATAGCCACGCATTTTCCATATTCCGCAGCTCCATCTGCCTCTTCAAATGTAAGTATATCTGCCTGCGTCCACTCTGATTGCTCTTTACCATCATATTTTTTTATTAATTCAAGAGCTTTCGTTAAAGCCGGAATATTCTTGAATTGTCTGCGTACTTCTTCAATCATAGACATAGCTGCTCTACCAACTGCACTCATCGCTAATGCAGAAAACAAAAATGGTAGCATTCCACCCACGAATAATCCGGCCATTACACTTGCTTTTGAAATATCAATAGTTCTTATGTTTGCTGCAGTCATAAATGCACCGAACAGAGCAAGTGCTGTTAATGCAGCAGAACCAATTGCAAATCCTTTACCTATTGCGGCGGTAGTGTTTCCCACAGCATCAAGCCGATCTGTTTTTTGTCTAACTTCTTTTGGTAGATTAGACATTTCCGCTATTCCGCCTGCATTATCTGAGATAGGGCCATAAGCATCAACGGCTAATTGAATTCCGGTATTTGAGAGCATTCCTACTGCAGCGATTGCAATTCCGTACAAACCACCAAAATGAAAAGCCGCAATGATTGAAGCAGCGATTATAATTATTGGAATAGCGGTTGAGAACATTCCTGTGCTTAAACCAGCAATAATATTTGTTGCAGCACCTGTTAGAGATTGTCTTGCTATTCCTTTAACAGGTCTCTTTCCATAACCCGTAAAGTACTCGGTGATTACTCCTATAAGGACTCCAGCTATTAAACCGATTACAGTTGCAAAGAAAATATTCAGTGAGGTGATTTGATATACGGTTCCATATAAATGATCTTCATATGTCCATTCTGCAGGTAATATCCAATCAATAATAAAATACAAAGCAATTATCATCAAAAATGATGAGCCAAATTCACCAAGATTTAAAGCTTTCTGTGGATCACCGCCTTCTTTAACTCTCACGAACAACGTACCAAGCACAGACATAACAATTCCAACACCAGCTATAGCAAGCGGCAGAAGGATTGCACCAAGTCCATTGAAGTTACCCGAAAATTCAGGCACTCCAAAGAATGCTGCGCCAAGCACCATTGTACCGACTATTGAACCAACATAAGATTCAAATAAATCTGCACCCATCCCAGCAACATCACCAACGTTATCCCCCACATTATCAGCAATAGTAGCAGGGTTGAGAGGATGATCTTCAGGGATGCCTGCTTCTACTTTTCCTACCAAATCTGCTCCTACATCAGCAGCTTTTGTGTAGATACCACCACCGACACGCGCAAATAAAGCAATAGAAGAAGCACCGAATGAAAAGCCTGTGATTACGGTTATTACTCTATTAAGATCGGTTACATTGTCGACACCAAAAAGATCACCATAAACAAGAAAGAGGAAACCTAAACCAAGCACACCCAATCCAACTACCGCCATTCCCATAACGGAACCGCCTGCAAAGGC
Organism: Ignavibacteriaceae bacterium; assembly: GCA_026193755.1. Classification (GTDB taxonomy): domain Bacteria; phylum Bacteroidota; class Ignavibacteria; order Ignavibacteriales; family Ignavibacteriaceae; genus IGN2. The sequence continues at coordinate 5,219 of JAPHUI010000258.1, forward strand.
AATTTCCAATGCTTTACCAAGGCTGGTTCTTGCAGCATTTGTGGTTCGTACGTTTGCTTTTGTTGCAACTCTCATTCCAATGAATCCTGCCAATGCAGAACATAAAGCACCAACGATAAATGAAACAGCAACTAAAGGTGAAGAATCATGAGGGTCAGCAGAAACGGCAAGAAGAATAGCAACACAAACAACAAATACAGAAAGTACTTTGTACTCAGATTTAAGAAAAGCCATAGCTCCTTCTGAGATATGGCTTGCAATTTTTTTCATTTTATCTGTGCCTGGATCTTTACGATTAATCCAGGCTGACTTAAAAAAAGTAAATAAGAGCGCTATCACTCCGAATAGTGGAATAATATAAAAGAATGATGGCATAACTTTCTCCAGCAATTATTAAATATTCTCGGTTGAATTATTCTGTTTTTCAGATTTTATTAAAATACTGTTGGCATCAAGCATTTTTTTATTACCGCCAATTATAAAATTCTCAATAAGTATAGCACAAGTTTTAAATGTGTTTTCAAATTTTTCTAATTCACTTTTGGGAAATTCAGATAGTACATAATTGACTAAATCATCATCTATGAAACTTTTTCCAATACCAATTCTGATTCTTGGAAATTTATCAGTGACAAGGTGGTAAATAATTGAATACAATCCATTATGCCCTCCATCGCCACCAGATAAACGTACTCTTATTGAATAATTCTCAAGATTTGAGTCATCACAAACAACGAGAAAATTTTCAGGTTCAATTTCGTATTTATCACAAACCTGTCTGGCAGCAACACCACTATTGTTCACAAAAGTTACCGGCTTAATAAGGGAATAATTCTTATCCTCAATTTTACCCGAGGCTTCTAAATATTCACCTGAAGTTTCTTTAAACCTAATGGAATTCTTTTTTGAGAAATAATTTAATAATAAAAACCCGGCATTATGCCTGGTATATTCATACCTAATGCCGGGATTTCCTATTCCAAATATGACACGCAAAGCAAATAGGAATTTACTCTTCGTCTTCTTTTTCTTCTACCTTACCTTTAGCTATTACTTCCGGTTCGGTTGGCTCTTCACCAATACCCTCTTCTTCTGCAGCAGGGGCTGCTTCTTCCTTAACTTTTGGATGAGTTACTTGAACAATCAGAGATTCCTTCGGATCTACAAAATCTACCTCTTCAATTTGCAAATCGCTGATGTGAATTGAATCGCCTAACTTTAATTGTGAAACATCGACTACAATATGCTCAGGAATATTTCGGGGCAAACATTCAACTTCCAGCTTATGCATAACATGCTGTATTATTCCACCTTCCTTAACACCGACAGGCGTACCAACCAGTTGAACCGGTACTTCAAGTATTATCTTTTCTCCTTTTGTCAATCCGAGAAGGTCAAAATGAATTACTTTATCAGTTACAGGATCAAATTGAATATCTTTGATGATACATTCATATCCTTCATGTCCTTCAATCTCGAGAGAAACAAGGTGAGTTTTGGAAGTAAAAACCAGTTGATTAATAGCCTTATCAGCTACATCGAAATGAATTGGTGGTTCATGTTTTGAATAAAACACACCAGGAATCCTACCTTCATTTCTTATTTTCCTGATTGCTGATTTACTAAATGTTTTTCTTTCTAATGCTTTTAACGTTGTTTTTTCCATTCTAGCTCTTATTAACCTTTATCTATGTGAAATAATGAACTAATTGATTCGTTATTATATGTTCTACGAATTGCTTCTGCAAATAAATCTGCTGATGAGATTACCTCTATATTCTTATGTTGATTAATCCCTTCAATATTTATTGTATCACTAACATATAGCCTAGATATATGAGAATCTCTTATTCTATCTAATGCATTACCTGAAAGAACAGAATGAGTAATTGCACCATAAATTTCAAGAGCACCTTCATTCTTTAATGCTTCTATTGCTCCAACAATGGTTCCGCCAGTATCTATCAAATCATCAACAATCAAAATATCTTTACCGTCAACTTCACCTATTATATTCATAACTTCTGCAATGTTTTGTTTTGGTCTTCGTTTATCAATAACGACGAGAGCACAATCCAGCATTTTTGCATATGCCCTAGCTATCTTGATACCTCCAACGTCCGGTGAAACTACAACAAGATTTTTTTTATGCAGCTCAATTCTCTCTCTGAAAACAGATGAACCATAAAGATGGTCGAATGGAATATCAAAGTATCCCTGAATTTGTGGTGCATGCAAATCCATTGTAATAATTCTGTCAGCTCCAGCGACTGTTAAAAGATTTGCCATAAGTTTTGCAGTAATAGCAACTCGCGGCTGATCTTTTCTATCTTGTCGAGCATAGCCAAAATATGGAATAACTGCAGTGATAGTTTTGGCAGAAGCACGCCTTGCCGCATCTATCATTATCAATAACTCTAGCAGATTATCTGAAGGTGGGTTGGTAGATTGAATAATAAAAACATCCAACCCTCGAATATTTTCGCCATACTTAACCCAGATTTCACCATCGCTAAACCTTTTTCGTTCAATCATTCCTAAAGGTTTGCCAATCTTTGAAACAATTTTTTTTGCAAGTGGAATATTGGAACCGCCAGCAAATATCATATAATCATTCATTGCCACAATGTCCGGGATTAATCGAAAAAAATAGAGATCAAATATATAGAAAGGTCTTTGCTAAGTCAATAAATTACGCCTACATTAATCATCAAATTTGTAATTAAGAAGAGCTAATTTTTTCTTTTTTTTAATAAAAAGAATAAAACCAGTAATAACACCGCACCTGATAAATAATAAATCCACGCAGGAGTTTCTTTTAGCTTATAGGGCCGGAAGGTAACCGCAATAGTTTTGCCACCACCAATTTCAGATAACTTATAATGCCACGTGAGGATCTTTCCGGAAATCTGATTTGCATTATGACTAACTATCTCCCCCGAAATAATATAGTTGTATGTGACGTTAAAGCTGCTAGCATCAATCCCAAAACCTGTTGCAATTGGTGGAATGAATTGACTGAAATCTACTTGTCCACCTGTTTTTTCTTTAAAAGAAAATCTGGATTCGGCAAACACTTTTGTTTTATTTAAGGAATCAATGTGATCAAAGGAAAAATCAATTACCGCATGAGTTGTTGAGTCAGTCGAATCTCTATAGACAGTAATATCTTCAATTTTTGTATACCTTGATTGAAATTCTGATTTTATAGAATCAGGATTAAAGATGCCAAGATTTTCAGCTACTTTTTCACTTTCTTTATTAACAAATTGCATCCAATAATCAATATGCATCTTTCCCGAACCATCAGGATAAAGCCTTACTTCCTGGTAATAATTCAAACATCCATTAAGAGAAATAGCAATAAAAAAAATAAAAAAGATTAAAATATTTTTATTAAAGTAAGAGCGAAAAGAAGATTTTTTAATATTATTCATTTATTTTGAATCTACTTTTACGATTGCTAATCAAATTTATGCAAAAAAAATCAAAATTATTCATTAGATTCACTAGCATTATTAGAAATTGAGGTTAATTAATGCCAACATATGATTATAAATGTTCTCAATGTAAATACACCTTCGAATATTTCCAGTCAATGAGCGCTGAGCCACTGACTGAATGCCCAAAATGTGGAGGAAGTTTGAAGCGAGTAATAGGAACAGGTGCAGGTACTATTTTTAAAGGAAGTGGATTTTACCAGACAGATTATAAAAATAAATCAACTAAAAATAATAATGGTGATAAAACGGAAAATAAACCTTCATCCAGTGAAATGAAGGATAAAAAGGCTGATAAGAAATAATTATTGGTTAATTTTTTAATGATCTGATTTTAGAAGTCAGCCCCAAGAGAAAAATAAAATTTAGGACTCGAAAAACCTTTTACGTTATAAGCCCACGCAACATCGAAACGAAGAAGGAAATATAGAAAGTAAACGCGTGCACCAACACCCGTCCCTATCAGCAGGTCATCAGTAATAATATTGCCCGCTGAATCCCTTGAAAATAATTTTATTTTGCTGTTATCATACCAGGTTGAACCAGCATCTATAAAAGCAACACCAATAATATTACTGAAAAGCAATGGTAAGCCTCCTGTAAGCAAATATCGAATAAGCGGAAATCTTAGCTCCATATTTGCCAAAAGATATCTTGTCCCGATACGCTCAGAGTAATTGTAACCACGCAAAGGTAGAACAGCAGTAAGAAATGCAAAATCAGACGCGGATTCAATAGGTATTTCAGTTGTTGCGAAAGTTCTGTTTATCCAGTTTTCAGTTCCGCCGATAAAAAATCTCTGAGGATTTTCCCCACCCGAATAACCGCCTGAAATTCTTAGGGCCAGTGAATGATCATAAAAAAATCTTAGGTAAGTTCTTATATCACCAATTATTGAGTAAAAACTTTTATTGGGGTCAGTTATTCCAAGATTACCAAATACATCGAAACGGTATCTTGTTCCCTCTATTGGTGCTGTATATCCCCAAAGTACGTTATCGTGCACAAAGCTGATTTGGGGAACAGTAAATGTAACACTCTCTTGTGGCTCAGCAATATTATCCAGGTTTTCACCTATAACGTTTAAGATACTAACGCCAAAATCAAACCTATAATATCTGTCGAGCGGAAAACTAGCTGATCCGGAAAGTCCAAAATTTCGATATCGGAATAGATTAGAAACAGCAAATCCTCTTGGATCAATTCTTAGCAAACGTACAAATCTGGCAGTATGAAATCCTTCAATTCCCCAATTAATTCTTTTTGCAAGATAGTAGTAAGCTAATCCGTAATCACTGTTCTTTAAATCAATTTGTAAGCCCGTAACTCCAATCAAACGATGATTACCGAGAACATCGCTGAATGAAATAATCGTTGTCCCTATCAATCCGTAAAGTGTGCTGTATCCGGCATTTGCGTAAATAAGATCCGGGGCAAAAGAAATTTTATATTTATTAATCTTAAAGTTTCCTCTTTCGTCAAGATTATCAATTGGATTAAATAAGTCTTTTTCATTATCCTCTTTTGCAGCAATCTTATTATCTCCTCCGAATACATAGTTCCCGAAATCAACAGTAACCGAATCTCCATATTTCTTTGTGGAATCCACAAAGTTTCCGCTGTAAAACATAGAGGAATTAAAATCTGATGAATCCTCTAAAGCCTTTTCATTTTCCTTAATACCTTTTTGTTCTTTAACAACTTCATTTGGTCTAACATCTAGATTTAACTTACCCTGCCTGTATTTTGTTAATGGTAATTCCGGCAGACCAAGATCAGTTTCAAAAGGGTTATTCAACAGGAAAATGTTAAATGACGATTTGTACAATGAGGAGAAGGCTAACTTTTTACCATCTCTCGATACTGATAGCTGATATAATCCCGACTGAGAATTAGTTACAGGTACAGGTTTAATATCCTTAATATCACTTATGAAATTATCTCCAGAAGAAAATACAACATTCTTTTTATAAATATTATTTATTCCATTCAGATCTGAAATAAATAAAATCTGACTATCGTCGGGACTAACTATAGGTGATGTCTCATTACTGTTGGGCATGTCAGTAATTCTATTAACCTGACCGGTCTCAACTTCGAGGGAATAAATTTCTGTTTGAGAATAATCGTGATTATAAATTTTGAATCCTTTGGTTGCATCCTGAATTGTCTTATAGCTGTTTCTATCTGAAGCAAAGAAAATTAATTTACCATCGTGAGACCAGCAGGGATCCCTGTCTGTAAAAATATCGTCGGTTAAATTTTTTACTTCTTTTGTTTCGAAAGTGTAAGTGTATATATCTGTTTGTTTTGGTGTTTGCCCGATAAATGCAAGTTGCTTGCCATCAGGTGACCAGTTTACGCTCTGAATGCCATCCATTTTTAATGGGAGAGTGTAATAATCATCTTCTTCAACATTAAAAATATAAATTATATCATACCCATGATGTAAAGCAGCTACCGCAATTTGAGATCCGTCTGGTGACCAGGTTAAACCAGGAGTAAGTATGTTAAGCTCTTCAAAATTTGCAGAGGTGTTACCTTCTGCTAATTTTGTAATTATTTTACCGGTATTTGCATCCATAACATAAAGACTAAAAAAGAAATCGCGGTTTGTTATAAAAGCTATTTTATCTCCCTGAGGTGAAATTGCAGGACCAACATTATAGAATCCCTCGTCCCCCTCAGGATCAGTCAATCGTTTTGCAAACTCATCAGGATCTTGTGTTATTTCAATATCAGGCCAGAATACACGCTTAATATCTTTCTTCCATCTTTCATTAAACTCTTTAAGATTTAAACCGATGGTCTGTTTTAAGGCGGCGTCAACATTCCCTAGACTCCTCAGAGCATTTACCAGTTCGCCAATTTTCTCCTTTCCATATTTTTTTGCGATATAATAGAAGACCGCCTGACCGCCACGATATGCAAAATAACCAGAAAGGTTTTGAACATCCGGAAGATATTCATTTATCGCAGCATCCCTTATAAACATATCGGTGTCTTCATCCCATCCAAGCGCTTGATATTCAGCCATTCCTTCGCTGAACCAACTTGGAATCTGAACAGTAATATTATTCGCTATAATATTCTGCAGCGAGCCTCCGTAAAACATATCATTCATAACTGCGTGGACAAGTTCGTGATGAATTAGATGTCTAAATTGTTTGTATGAACCGTGAAATTGAACAACAACTCTATTCTTAAACAATTCAGTAAACCCTTCTATTCCTTCGCTAAGGTAAGTGTCAGTAACATTTGTCTCCTGAAAATCGTTCTGGGAATTATAGACAATTACCGTAACTCTGTTATTTATAGAATATTTAAAGCTTTCCTGAATCTTTGATAATGCATCTTCAGCTATATGAGTGGTAAACTCGGCAAGTGTCTCTCCACCATTCGCAAAGTAAATATCGAAATGTTTGGTCTGGACGTAATACCAATCGAAGTATTTATACTGAACTTTGTTTTTTCCGAATTGAGCAAAAAGGCATACCTGCGTCAGAAAAATCAAAGCAAATATTCTTAAAATTATTTTCACAATTAGTGCACCTGATTTTCGCTTGTTATAAAATCCAACTCAAGATTATCTAAATCCAAACGTACTAATTTTACCGTGATCCTGTCACCCAATCTAAATTGTTTTTTTGTTCTCTTACCAATTAATGAATATTTTCTTTCATCCAAAACATAAAAATCTCCCTCTAAATCCCGTGCCCTAATTAATCCCTCAGCTAAAATATCTGTTAATTCTACAAAAATTCCATAATTTGCGACACCTGAAATTACGGCATTGAACTCATATCCGAGCTTATCCTGTAGAAATTGAATTTGCTTCAACTTAACTGAACGACGCTCGGCTTCCATTGCAGTTCGTTCTGTAGTAGATATATGTTCGCAAATTTTTGTTAAATTGTCAAGCGAATAATGTTTTCCGGTTTTTGAAATTAAAGTTTTATTTAATATTCTGTGCACAAGCAAGTCTGCATATCTTCTTATAGGTGAAGTGAAATGAGTATAGTTCTTAAAACCCAATCCGTAGTGTCCGATATTTTTAGTTGAATAAACTGCCTTCGCCATAGACCGAACAGCTAATTCGTTGATGACACCCTCTTCTTCTGTTCCTTTAACCTTTCTCATAAGATTGTTAAACTGGATGGCAGTTTTACCGGCTTTTAGATTAAAGCTGTAACCAAGTGATTTTACAAACCGTGAAAACTCCTGGATTTTTTCTTCGTCAGGAAAATCGTGCACCCGATAGACAAAAGGGATATTACCTCGGGAAAAAATCCTTTCCGCAATTGTCTTATTTGCCAGCAGCATAAATTCTTCCACAAGCATATTGCTTTCTTTTATTTCTTTCTTCAGAATGTTTATTGGTTGTCCATTCTCATCTAGTCGAAATTCGACTTCGGGAGTAAAGAATTCAAAGCTGCCCTCTTTCATTCTTTTGTTTCTAAGAATTTTAGCCAATGTATTTAATAAAATTATTTCATCAGAAAATCCACCGTCGCTGGATTCAATTATCTTTTGTACGTCCTCATAAGTAAATCTATGTTTACTGTTAATAATAGTCTTTGCAATTTGGTGATTAAGCAATATCCCTTTATTTGTCATCTCGAAAATAACAGAGAAGGTAAGCCTGTCTTCATAAGGAACTAGCGAACATAAGTTATTGGATAGTTTTTCAGGCAGCATTGAGATTGCTTTACCAACAAAGTACACACTGTTCCCTCTAGCCGAAGCCTCTTTATCAATTGAAGAACTTGCTTTAACATAATGACTTACATCAGCAATATGAACTCCAACCTTGTAGTTTCCATTATCCAGCTTCTCGATAGAAAGTGCATCATCAAAGTCTTTTGCATCGACGGGATCAATTGTAAAAACATTATTACTCCGAAAGTCCAGTCTCTTAGAGATTTCTTCTTCGCTTATTTCAGCACTTAGGTTTTCAGCTTCATGAACACTCTTTTTATCAAATGAAACAGGAATACCAAACTCACGTGCAATTGAAGTTACCTCAGAAAGTAATGTACCCTCCTTACCAATCACCTCAATAATTTCTCCGACAGGATTCAACATTCGATCCTCCCAAGAAATATTTCCTACGGCAACTTTATCTCCGGTTTTAGAGCCTTGCAGATTCTTGCTCTCTACGTAAATATCTCTGTGAATTTTAGGATCGTCAGGTGTAATAAAATAAAATGATTTAGACTTTTTTAGCTGACCTACAATTTCTTTTCTTTTTCTCTCGATTATTTTGGTGATTTGTCCCTCAAGATTTTTACCTTTCTGTTTTGCAAAAAGTACGACTTCAACTTTGTCGCCATGAAAAGCATTACCGATGTTACGTGCAGCTATAAAAATATCACCGGTCTTTGAATTTTTCGGTGTAACGAAACCATATCCACCTTCATTAAGATTAAAATTACCGATAAGTCTGTTTGTTTCAGGAAGAGTAAATAACTTATATCTTTTGCCATTCCTTGAAAGAAATTTTTCCGACTCAAGCTGATGCAAATTTGCTTTAAGAAGCTGGTAGTCATTATCATCTTTTATATTCATCTTCCTGGCAATTTCTTTAGTTTTAAAGGAACTGCCGGGATGCTTTTTGAAAAAAGATTTTACCTGATTTTTCATTAAAATATAAAACTGTATTTCAACCCAAGTTCATTTATCATTTCACTAAAGGTTGCTGATTGATAAGATGGTTCTCTCCTGTCAAATTTTATTATGAGATTTGGAAAGATAATTGGTCGTTCTATTTTAACATTTGCACGGCTGAGATCCTGAAATACTTGGGACGTGCCCCCAATTTCGTACCTGAACTCCTCCACTTTTCCAATTAAGCTGATTTTAGTTTCTGAACCAACCTGCTGTACATTAACGCTGCGTACAACATCCCCAAGTTTTTCATTTAGAACATTACCGACTATCGAACCTGCAAGTGATGCTGCCGTAGACACTGCCAGATTGGATTCCTGAAGCGTTGCATCTTCAGGAAATTTATTAACTATAATAAAAAACATTGCATCGGAGGCTGTTTTGCTGGGATCCAGTTCATACTGAGTATAATTTCTTCTCTTCTTATAAACTTCAATATTGTTCTCATCCCTAAGAAAATTATTTGTAAGACTTTTAGCCGGCC
>JAPHUI010000467.1 GCA_026193755.1 Ignavibacteriaceae bacterium
CTTGAAGAAGCAATTAACTCATTTAAATGATAAAAAAGTTTTGACACTCTGAAGTAAAATTTTTTCAAGGAGGTTAAAATGAAAACGGGAAAGCTGTTAGTCATTCTACAGATTATTCTTGTTATGGTAGCTTATTCTCAAACTTATATTCCTCCCGGTGATGTCTCAGGATCCTGGTCTTTAAGCGGTTCTCCATTCTATATTTTAGGAAATATTACCATTCCAAATGATTCTACTCTAATAATCGAGCCCGGAGTTCTAGTTGAATTTCAGGGATATTATGCTTTGAATGTTCAGGGGCAATTAAAAGCAGTTGGCGATGAAGCACTAAATATTACCTTTACTGTTAATGATACTACAGGATTTTATGATCCCCATACGACTCTCGGGGGTTGGAATGGAATTCAGTTTATTGATACTCCGATTGAAAATGACACCTCAATAATTAATTACTGTACTATACAATTTGGAAAAGCTGTAGGTTCAAGCCCCCCGGACAATTCCGGCGGTGCTATTTTCATTTCCAATTTTAACAAAGTAATAATTTCTAACTCAATAATTTCTTATAATAGTGCGGGTGGGACCGATTCACCGGCAGGAGGAGGAATAGGTTTTCAATTTGCGAGTATAACTTTAAATGATAATGAAATATCTCACAACCATGCCTTCGATGGAGGAGGAATACAGATTTGGGAATCTGACCCTGTTTTTAAAAACAATAGTATTTTATTTAATACAGCTGAACAAGCGGGTGGTGGAATTTGGATTGGTGGCGAATCAAATTCTGAATTTAACAAAGATATTATTTCCAACAATACAGCTGAAGGAGATGGTGGTGGAATAATATGCTGGCAGACAACTAATACTATTTTCAATTCTGTAAATATTATTAATAACGTCGGTTATTATGGGGGTGGTGCAAATTTTATTGATTGTGATGTACAATTAAACAATTGTGAAATAAGTGATAATTCCTCAGGCTGGATTGGAGGAGGTATACATGCTTACTCCTGTGTTCTTGAAATAAACAATACAAATTTTGAAAGAGATACAACCTTCATTTTTGGTGGTGCCATGGGAGTTTACTTTTCAGATTTAGACATAACCAATTCAAGCTTCACAGACAATAGTGCAAGGATCTTAGGTGGTGGAATACATTCGGACGAAAGCAATATTTATATATCAGGTACTTCTTTTACTAGAGATACAACAGGTGAATCCGGGGGAGCAATCTTTAACTGGCTCTGTCATACACAATTCAATGATTGTAATTTTAGTGAGAATTCTTCTTCAAATGGTGGTGCAATAAGTTCATCAAACAGCGACTTACTTATCGATTCCTGTTGGTTCTATCAAAATTCTGCTCAAAACCAGGGAGGTGCGTTGGAATATATTGCCGATACGTCTGGATTTGTTTCTGTATCGCAGCTTGAAATAAGTAATAGCACATTTGAGGAAAACTCAGCTTCGACCAGATGTGGTGCGGCTCTCATTGAGCAATATAATTCTAATGAACCACTCGCTAATGTTTCGATAAATAATTGTGAATTTAAAAATAATGATGCTTTACGAGTGGGTGCATTGAGGTTCGGAAACATTTCAAATTTCATTCTTTCAAGTTCAATATTCATCGGCAACACGGTTACACAGCATACTGCTGCTTGCACGTTCACTCTTTACAGTAGTGGTTATGTTGATAATTGTTTATTTGCAGGTAACGTGGCAGGTGGAGGTACTTCAGGCGGTGCGGGCGTAAGTAATAACTCAACAGTTGATTTTATGAATTGCACATTTACAAACAACAGTTCCGGAAGCGGCGGTGGAATTCAGTTAAGACAAAGTGGAATTGCAAAGGTTACTAATAGTGTTTTCTGGGGAAATTATCCCGACCAGATTTCTTTAGACGCAATTAATGATACTTCAACTTGTATTCTTTATTCAAACTATAATGATATTCAATATGGGGTTGATTCAATTCATATAAATGATACTATCTCTGTTGTTAATTGGGGAGTTGGAAATATTGACGCCGAACCGCTGTTTGCTGATACATTGAATAACGATTTTCATCTTCAGGATTTAAGTCCTTGCATTGCAACTGGAATAGACTCGATTGAAGTTACAGGATTTTGGTATTATTGTCCATCAACTGATATTGAAGGAAATCCAAGACCGAATCCATTAGGTACAATGCCAGATATGGGCGCATATGAATCTGAATTTCCAGTCAGAGTAAGCGATCAAAATTTAGATTTACCAACCGAATTTGTACTTTATCAAAACTATCCCAATCCCTTTAATCCTTCTACAACTATTAAATGGGAAATGCCTGAACCAGGATTAGTAACGCTTATAGTTTATGATGTGTTAGGTAGAAAATTAACTATGCTTGTTAATGAAGAGTTAAGTGCAGGTAAACACGAAGTTATTTTTGATGCATCTCGGTTTAGTAGCGGAATATATTTTTATCAATTAAAAGTTGGAGAGTTTATTCAAACAAAGAAAATGGTTTTAATAAAATAAAAATTATCAATCTTAATTAAAGGAGATAAAATAATGAAGGTTACAAATGTGAAGCTCATTTTATTAATTAACATGTTCTTAACCATTTCATTTGCACAAATCCAGGAAACAAAACTAGTTCCAATTGATGGACTATTAAATGATGGTTTTGGACATTCTGTTGCATGCGATGGAAACTACTTAGTTGTTGGTGCGCCTTCTAGTAGTTCTAATCCTGGTTATGCCTCTTTATATGAAAAAATCAGTGGAGTCTGGATTGAAAAAAGTAAATTACAAGCCAGTGATGGTTATACGGGACAAAAATTTGGTTATTCAGTTTCTATTTCCGCTGATTTTATACTCATTGGTGCTTACAGCGATGATCAAATTAGTAATAATTCCGGAGCTGCATACATTTTCAAACGGGACACAGTAACTGGAAATTGGACAGAGATGCAAAAACTTTTTGCAAGTGATAGCTCATTCTATTCTTGGTTTGGATACTCTGTATCGCTTCTTGGCGACCACGCTATAATCGGAGCCCCTCGTTACTTTAATGATTCAGTTGAGACAGGAGCAGCATATATATATAAATGGAATGGCTCGGTCTGGTTTGAGGAAGCTAAGTTGGTTCCGCAAAACGGAGTGGGTGGTGGACAATCATTTGGTAATTCTGTTTCAATTTTTGGAGATTATGCATCAATCGGAGCCTATGGAGATGAAGGATTGGGGGGTTATCCAGGTGCGACTTACATTTTTCATAACAATAATTCAAACTGGATACAGCAAGCCAAACTTAATGCATCTGAAATAAACTTAAATCACCATTTTGGGTGTTCCGTTTCGATTTATGAAGATTATGTTGCAATTGGTTCATATCTTGCTCCGAATACAACTGGCGGGGCTGTTTTTGTATTTCACCGTAATGATACTACCTGGATAGAAGAAGCTACGCTTGAGGGAAGCTCAAATTTCTATCCTATTTATTTCGGGTATAGTGTTTCAATGGATGGTGATTATCTCGTTGTTGGTGCACCTAATGAAGATACAAATGGAAACAATGCAGGATGTACTTATATATTTAAACGTAACGGTATAGATTGGACTGAACAAACTAAGCTTTTAGCAAGTGATGGTACTGAAGGTGATAAGATGGGATGGTCTGTTTTTATTGAAGATGATGAAATATTTGTTGGCGCTCCCATCCAGGAGGCAGGTAATAAATACTGTGGTGCTGTTTATGTTTATACTGATTTTATATCTGATGTAAATGAAATTAATAACAACTTTGTACAAGATTTTTTTCTCAGTCAAAACTATCCCAATCCATTTAATCCGACAACAACTATTAAGTACAAAATACCAGAATTAAGTTTTATTACGCTTAAAGTTTTTGATGTTTTAGGAAATGAAATTGAAACTTTAGTAAGTGAAGAATTAAATGCTGGCAATCACGAAACTGTTTTTGATGCATCAAGTTTTAGTAGTGGAGTTTATTTTTATCAGTTAATTGCAGGTTCATTCAGTCAAACTAAAAAAATGATATTATTAAAATAATATTTCAATGGAAGCCAAAATGAAGAATTACCCATAATAGAAGATGATATTTATGTATTAGAATTTCTGAATAATAAGTCTCTTCTTTAACTTTAGTTAGTAAGAATAAAATTTCATTTTATGTTGTATTTACTCAGACATAGCTTCTTACTATTTGTCTTAGCTTTCCTAGGTAATACTGTTTGCATTGTACCTCAAACTATTCACTTCAATCATCTTACTACTGAAGATGGTCTCTCTAACAACAATGTCTATGATGTGATTCAGGATCAAATAGGCTTTTTATGGTTTGCTACAGATGATGGGCTAAATCGTTTTGATGGGTATGAATTCAAAGTTTTTCGAAATGAACCTGGAAACCAAAATTCTTTATCCGATAACTCTGTCTGGGCACTTAGAAAAGATAAAAAAGGATTTATCTGGATTGGAACTAAAAACGGCTGGTTGAATCGCTACGATCCGGTTTCCGATAAGTTTAGCAAATGGAAAATTGAATCGGATGTACAAAAAGAGAACGCTATAACATACATTTATGATGATAGCAAAGGACTGATATGGGTCGGTACATACAGAAGCGGGCTGTACAGACTAAACCCATCAAATGATAAGATTGATCATTGGAGTAATGAACCGAATAACAATGCTTCAATCAGTAACAATTATATATCTTCAATTCTTGAGGACAAATCTGGCAACCTCTGGATAAGTACTTATAACGGACTAAATAAGTTTAATCCAAAATCATCATCTAAAATATTTACACATTACTTTCATCTCCCCGAAAATTCAAATTGTTTAAGCAATAGTCTCGTATGGTTTCTAACACAGTCTGAGTCAGATTCAAATATAATCTGGATTGGAACAGCAAACGGATTAACGAAATTTCAAATTGATAAAGAAAATTTTTCTCAAATTCAAATTCCAAATCCTGACCGTTTACAGTTTGGAAATGCAGTAGGAAGTGTAATTGAAGAAAAAACTAATGGTGAAGAAAATATTTTATGGATTGATTCCTATGCTGGACTTATAAGGTTGAATATAAAAAATGAAACTGCAAACAGATTTATTAATAATAAGTATGATCCAAACAGCATCAGCAGCAATCAGATCCACCGTATGTTCAGAGACCGTTCAGGTGTGCTGTGGATAGCCACTGAAAAAGGTTTGAGTTATTTTTCATTAAAGAGTGCAAAATTCAATTACCTGTTCTCTGATAATTTCAATTTGGCTAATCCTGAAGTACTTCGTAAAAAAAATATTAAAGCAATTACCATAACTCCTGATGACAGAATCTGGTTTGGTACAGATGAAGGTCTGTATTATTCTGATAATTCAACAGGTAAGTTGACTCTGAAAAAACTTGATCATTCTGAAAAGTTAAATGTTTGGTCACTCGCTTCCGGTTCTAAGGAGCTCTGGATAGGAACTTATGGTTCTGGATTATTTTATCTTGATTTAAAGACAAATTCTTTGAAAGCGATTCCCAACTATGAAAAAAGAAGCAGGTCTCAGGCAGTAAAATATGTAAAATCACTTTGCGTAGATAAAGATAATAAACTCTGGATAGGTTTTTGGGGAATGGGTCTTGCCAGGTTTGATCCATCTAATGAGCATTACGTAGGATGGTTGAATGAAAAAAGTGATTCAAGCAGCTTGAGCTTTGATGATGTGTGGGTAATTCACCAGGATAAAAAAGGAAGAATGTGGATAGGAACGGATGGCGGAGGATTAAACCTTGCCTACCGGCAGGCAGGTTTATTAGATGAAAATGATGGCGGGAGATTTTATCGCTGGACTGCTGGCGAAAGTGATTATAGAAATTTAAGCAGCAGGGGTGTTTACTCTATTTGTGAATCTTCTGTGAAAAAAAGCACGGAGGATGCTACTGTATTATGGATCGGAACGAATAACGGTTTGAATAAGTTCGCAGTCAAAAATTCTGAAAGTAAAAAAGATTTACCCCCCGAAGTTGAAATAGCCCAGTTTACAATTAAGGATGGTCTGGCAGATAATTCAGTTAAATCTATAGTTGAAGATGACGATGGAAACCTTTGGTTGGGAACAGGTTCCGGGATTTCTTTTTTCGATACTGATAAAAATCAGTTTACAAATTTTAGTAAAACCGATGGGGTTATTGGCAGCGACTTTAATTTTTCGTCTGCTTACAAAAATAAAAATGGTATTATTTTTATGGGCAGTACAGAAGGACTTAATTATTTTTATCCTGCTGATATTAAACTCTCTGCTTACATGCCGCCGTTACTGATCACAGATTTTCAAATTTTCAACCGGTCAGTTAAAGTTGGTAACAATTCACCATTAAAATCAAGTTTATATCAAACTGAAGAAATAATTTTATCTTATGCTCAAAATGTTTTTTCGTTTCAATTTGCCGCTCTTGATTATTCATCTCCGCAAAAGATTCAATACGCATATAAAATGGAAGGGTTTGATAACGACTGGGTAAATAGTGGTTCGCGACGCTTTGTAACATATACAAACCTAAATCCTGGCGAATATACTTTTAAAGTGAAATCAACAAACAGCGATGGAATCTGGAATAATAATTTTAAAGAATTTAAAGTAATAATAACTCCTCCTTGGTGGCAGACTCCGTGGGCAATTGGTCTTTATGCCCTGATATTTATGCTCGGCGTTTGGGGCATCTTCAAATTCCAGACTTACCGTACCCGATTACAGAACGAACTTAAAATGCAGGAATTTGAAGCTCATCATCTTCGTGAAGTTGAAAATATGAAATCGAGATTCTTTGCAAATCTCTCGCACGAATTTCGTACTCCATTAACATTGATAAAGGGTCCGCTCGAGCAATTAATCAGTGGAAGGATAAAGGATAACCTGGTCGATTATTATAAAATGCTACTGAGAAATACTGAAAAGCTTCAGACACTTATTGATCAGCTGTTGGAACTTTCACAACTCGAAGCAGAAAAAATTCCTCTGAATAAACAAAGGCATGAATTAGTGGGCTTGCTTAGAAGTTTTACTTATAATTTTATGCCGTTAGCAGAAGAAAAGTTTGTAACTCTCGTCTTCCATTCTTCAGTTGAAAGCTTAATCGCAATGATAGACAGAGATAAACTTGAAAAAATTATTAATAATCTACTCAGCAATGCTTTTAAGTTTACTCCAGCAGGAGGAAAAATTACTGTAGATATTGCATTGGAAAATTCCACTGAACCTGGAATTGCGACAATAAAAATTAGTGATACCGGAATCGGGATAATGGAAGAACATCAATCAAAAATCTTTGATAGATTTTTTCAAATTGATGATAATTCAGCTAACTCATTTCAGCAGGAAAAGCGAAGCAGTACCGGTTCGGGAATAGGATTAGCCCTGGTAAAGGAATTGGTATCATTGCATAACTGGGATATTTCCGTAAAGAGTAAGGAAGGAGAGGGAACAACTTTTACTTTAAAGATTCCCGTGGATAAAGAAGCAGAAATCGAAGATTTAAAAGAAGTGCTCTCAATAACGGAGCCGAAGGAAAGTAGGAGAGAAGAAATATCTAATCTGATTGAACTGGAAGACAGAATCGAAATGGATACAGAAAAGCAGCAGCAAGAAAGACCCATAGTACTTTTTGTCGAAGATTCACCGGATGTTAGGAGCTATGTTTACGATTTGCTGAAACAATATTACAAAGTTCTACTTGCTGAAAATGCTGAAGTCGGAATTGAACTCGCTTTGAAAAATACGCCTGATTTAATCCTAAGTGATATAATGATGCCGGGAATGGATGGAATAGAATTTTGTCATCGCATAAAAACTGATTGGCAGACAAGCCACATCCCGGTAATATTACTAACTGCAAAAGCTACTTCGGATAGTAAAATTGAAGGACTGGAAACAGGTGCTGACGATTATGTAACAAAGCCATTTAATTATGATGAACTCGCTGTTCGTATAAAAAATCTTATAGATCAGAGAAAGCATCTGCGGGAAAAATTTGGAAAAGAAATAAATATAAAAGCAGAATCAATATCGAGTAACGTTGTTGATAAAGAGTTCGTTCAAAAAATAATAGATATAATTGAGAAGAATTTAGGTAATGAAAACTTCAGCAGTGAAACTCTGGCAGAAAAATTATTTGTAAGCAGAAGCCAGCTAAACAGAAAACTTCAGGCAGTTACAGGACAGGGTCCGGGTGAATTTATCAGGAGTTATAAATTAAAAAGAGCTGCACAAATGATTTTAGAAAATCGGTTGAGCATTACTCAAATCGCGTACGAAGTTGGATTTGGAAGTCCGGCACAATTTACCCGCTCTTTTAAGAAACATTTCAATTGTCTTCCCTCAGATTTTGCCAGGAACATTCCCGATAATTAAACAAGCAAAAAAAATCTACCAATAATCAACACTTGACATTCAGCAAATTTTATTTTCTATGTTTGCTACAAAAAAGCAAGCAATTGGAATAAAATAGCAATTTTGCACCCTTCCAGACTTTTACTTTTCCAACCGAAAATAGTTTTTACAACACTCTTTCTTTTAACAATTTGAAAAAGATATGAAAAATCTTCAACAAGCACAGCAAGTAAGTAATTCAAAAATTGAGAAAAAAGTAAAAGTTGATAAATCCCAATTAGAAATGAAGAAGAAAGAGAAGCTCCTTTCAGCAGGAGTGTATGCTTTAATAATAATAATAACAATTGCACTGATGTTAATTCTATTCAACCTGTTTATTAAAGGTTAAATCATTTACAAAATATTAATAGGAGATTAAAATGAAAAACCTAAAACTTTTTATGATCGCAATTATTCTTTTGATTTGTTCATTTTCAGTTAGTGCACAATGGGTAACTGATCCAACTATTAACACAGAAGTTTGCACAGCGGTCAATAAACAAACAGAAGTGGCTATCTGCAGTAATGGGCAAGGCGGCGCTTTTATGGTTTGGCGAGATTATAGAAATAACCCGGGAATTTTTGAAGGAGATTTATATGCGCAACAATTGGATTTCAGAGGGAATCCAGTATGGACGGCAGACGGAATAATTATAAATAGCGCAGCTAACGGACAATTCAGACCAAAAATAATTAGCGATGGTAGTGGTGGAGCGATAATTGTTTGGGCAAAAAATGGTGGTGGATTTTATGGATACGATCTTTATACACAGCGGATAGACGCAGACGGAAATTTATTGTGGAATTCAAATGGCGTAGCTGTAGCGGTAAGTAGTGCAACAGATTCATTTCACGAAATTATTCCGGATGGTGATGGTGGAGTAATTATAACCTGGCACCGATTACCTACCGTACCTGGAGAAACTGATATTTATGCTCAAAAGGTGGATACTGATGGTAATGTTCTCTGGACAACTAATGGAGTTGAAGTATGCACAGCCACTGGAAGCCAGTCCTGGCCAAAAATAATAAGTGATTTAAAC
>JAPHUI010000365.1 GCA_026193755.1 Ignavibacteriaceae bacterium
GTGAAATTAAGGCAGAAAGAACAGTAAACGATTTTTGAATACTTCTAAATGTTCCGGTAGTTAAACTGATCAACAAAGATTTGTTATTGCCCATAGATGGTAGTTTAAGTGGCAAACCAACGTTTAATTTTTCTCTTGGATATTCAAAATCAAATATTGGAGATAAGATTTCTTACATTGACATTGCTCAGGCTGATCCACTTCCTAGAATGGACAGACTTGGTTACGGTATATCTACTGGTTTTGATTTAGTTTCGGATGATTTTAGAATAAATGCGTTTAATCTATCTTTTACGGCAGAAGCAGATGATATCTTGATTGAAAGGGAGTTTTTTTCGGAATACCAATATCCAATTAGCTGGGAATATCAGTCAACGCTAAGTGATTTAAAGTTCTGGAAAAACGTAGTTCAAATTAAAGGAGATGACAAAATTGTATCACACGCTGGATTAAAACTTGACTTCGTTGAAACTGTATCTTTATACTTTGGTCACTTCTCAGGTCGGGGTTTTGACCAGAGGAAAACAAACGGATATGAGTTTAGAGCAAAAGGTTTATTAAAAGTTTGGGCATTGTGGGCTAAAGATCCGATTACCGATTTTATACGAGATCATTTTGATATAATATATTATAACACTGACTATTTCGCTGATCATCCTCTTGAAACAAAGATGACCGGACTTGCTTTTTATATTCATAATTTGAATGACCTGTTTGAATAATTATTTTTATTGAAATGCTGTTAAATGGGTAATAGAAATAGAATTTTTATCACAGCATATTGATGTTAATAAATTTTTTATTTACGTTGTAACTGAAATTATGGAGGGCAAATACAATGGGGATTATAAAAACATTTGTCGGTCCCGTATCGAAGTACGACGATACAATTCCTTATACCTACATTGCAAAAGTTAAAATTCTCGATAGAGATGATGATCTTGTTAATCACTACTTTGCAGATACTATTTGTGGAGTAATTGAATACCTGGCTGCAAATAATATTCTTCCTGAAGATGCAGAATTGTTTGGTTGCTACAAGAAAAAGGAAATCCCGATTGACAAGAAATACTGTCTTTCTGAAGAAGGAAAATGGCTTGAGAGACCGGAAATTTGTCGTTCCCTCGAAGAGCACTACAAAGAGACGATGGAAGAGCAGTACAAAGGTCATATTGAACTTGGCGAATGCTCCTTCGATGACCGTGACCGTGAAGGAAGCGGACCTTATTAGTTTTTGACTATAACCTGATCGTACTTTCAATTCAGTAATTACTATTATCAATCATAAATTGAAAAGTGAAAGGACTAGGACTATTATGAAATTTCTAAATAAATGGAAGAATTGGCGAATACTTTTGTTATGCTTTTTACTTGTTTCGATTTCGAAATTCAATACAGCTCAAATTATTCAAAGCTCACAAAATCATCTCGATACTTTAATTGTTGCAGCAAAGGAAATAATTAATTCGGCTAGGTATTGTGCTCTTATAACAACCAGTTTAACCGGAGAAATTCACGTCAGAACGATGGATCCATTTTCACCAGAGGATAATATGGTTATCTGGCTGGGCACCAACTCAAATAGTCGCAAGGTAGTTGATATCCAAAATAATCCCAATGTAACGCTTTACTATTATGATTCTAACGGAACGGGTTATGTGGTTTTAAGCGGAAAAGCACAAATTATTGATGACCGGGAAGAGACAACAAAACGTTGGAAAGAAGAGTGGGAACAATTTTATCCGAATCGCGAAAAGAATTATATACTGATCAAAATGGTTCCAGAAAAAATGGAAGTAATCAATTATAAACTCGGAATTGCAGGTGATCCGGTAACCTGGCAGGTGCCATCAATAGAATTTTGAATAGTTGACTTTTTGGAAACACTAACCTCAATACTTCTTGGAATCGGTCTTAGTGCTGCAACGGATTCAGAATTTTTGTCCCGTTTCTTGTTGTAAGTATAGCAGCTATAACCGGTTACTTACCTCTCTCCCCTTCATTCGAATGGATTGGAACTTACCCAGCTTTAATTGCATTTGGAGCTGCTTCAATTCTCGAGATTGCCGCATACTACATTCCCTGGTTAGATAACCTACTAGACTCAATTGCGACACCTGCAGCATTTATTGCAGGAGCAATTTTGATGGTGGCAGTACTAAGTGGTTTACCTCCACTTGTAAAATGGGCTTTAGCAATTATTGCAGGAAGTGGAGCCGCAGGAATTGTTCAAACAGGAACAACAATGACAAGAGCTGTATCTACAACAACAACAGGAGGACTTGCAAATCCGGTTGTATCAGCAGTGGAAGCTGGCACCTCTTTTGGAATGTCATTACTCGCTATTCTGCTGCCTGTATTTGCTGGCTTAATAACTATTGTTTTATTGTCCTGGTTGGTAAGTAAAATGATTAAAAAACTCAGAACAAATTAATAATATTAAAAATTACTTGTTAATTTTTAGAAAAATCAAATAATGTATTTCCCGTCTCCAAATTCTTGTTAATTAACAAATAAATTTTTAAATTTCATCTTAGAACTCATCTTGAAATAACTACTCACACCTGAGGGCTAACAATTTCTTTCACAAACATTTTATAGGAGGCTATTTATGCCTAAACTAAAATTCTTTTTATCATTTCTTGTTGTTCTGGTATCATTTAATAATATAAC
>JAPHUI010000152.1 GCA_026193755.1 Ignavibacteriaceae bacterium
TCCACCATCAGTTGTTTTAATAATGGTAGCTTCTGTTGCCCCTGAGGTGGATGTTGCAGCCCAGCCATAAAGTGAATCAATAAAATCAACATCAGTGATAATATCTGAAAAAGGACTGTTCTGAGGTATCCAATTAGAGCCTCCATTGGTCGTTTTTAATATTGTTCCACCGATACCGACTACCCATCCGGTTGAAGCACTGGTAAAGTCTATCGAAAATAATTCGTAAACCGTGAAACTGTTTTGAGGTGTCCAGCTATTTCCACCATCTGTAGTTTTTAGGATAGTTCCCTGCGATCCGCAGGTCCATCCTGTTGCAGTATCTGTGAAACACACACAATTTAAATCCTGATTGGTTCCACTGGTTTGTTGATTCCAGTTTTCTCCCCCATTAGTAGTATGTACAATAGCGCCATAGCTACCTACTGCCCACCCATTGAATTCATCCAGAAAAAATACCGAGTGTAATGAATTACCAATACCGCTAACCTGTGGCTGCCAGGTCTGAGCACTGACAGATAAAGTTGGATAACATAACATTAAATAGATAATAAGAATGCAGCATAATTTTTTATGAGCAGAGTACAACTTTAAGTTAATCATCTTTCCACTCCTTTTTTTAAAATTATTTTTAAACATCATTGCAGTAAAACCATTTTTTTAGTTAATGTAAAATTTTCACTCTGCAAGCGGTAGAAATAAACTCCACTTGCTAAACTACCTGCATCCCAATTGTAATTGTATTTTCCTGCGGGCAGGGTTTCAGAAACCAGTGTAGCTACTTCAGTTCCGATCACGTCGTATATTTTTAAACTCACAAAACTTCTCATCGGAATTTGAAAACTAATTGTTGTTCCCGGATTAAACGGATTAGGGTAATTGTCAAACAGAGAAAACTCTGTTGGAGTGTTAACGTTGCTTTCATTTCCATCATTGATTTCTGTTACATTGCCGGGATATGCTTTCAGAATCATGCCTTCCTTACCAACTACCCAACCATTATCGGGATCTACAAAATCAACAGACGTAAGATAGTTTGGCACACCGCTCGTTAGCTCTTCCCATGTATCACCACCATTGGTTGTACCTATAATAATTCCATAAGAGCCGACAGCCCATCCTTCATTTGAATTAAGAAAATAAATATCTGTTAATACCAGATATGGCAATGACTGGTTGTGATATTGTTCAAACCAGGTTGTTCCACCATCAGTTGACTTGTATACCTCTGCGTCGGAAGTTGCAATCCAACCTGTAGTTTGATCAATGAAATAAACAGAATAAATATCAGCTTGTGAAGGAGTGGGTAACAATTGCCAGTTTGTTCCACCATTAGTTGTGTTCAGAATAATTCCATTCTGCCCTACTACCCAACCAGTGTTTACATCTACAAAATCAACTTGCAACAGGTAATCTGAAATACCGCTGGATTGTGGCTGCCAGTTTTTTCCACCATTGGCTGTGTTCATAATTGTACCATGCTGTCCAACCGCCCAACCATTATTTTCATTTGTGAAATAAATCGATCGGAATACATCAGTTGTTCCACTAACCTGCTGCTGCCAGCTTTCACCGCCATCCGTTGATTTTAGAATAGTTCCTTCTCGTCCTGCAGCCCAGCCTGTATTTTCATCAACGAAAAAGATAGAGAACAGTTCGTTAGTATTTCCACTTTGCTTTTGTGACCAGGCTTGCCCTCCGTTTGTAGTCTTTATAATTACGCCGTTCTCTCCAGCTGCCCAACCCATATTAGTATTTGCAAATGAAACTGACCATAAATCATTATTCGTTCCACTGTTTTGCTGTTGCCATGTTATCCCTCCACCCGGAGTAGAGTAAAGTTCATTTTTAAAGATGTGTAATCCTGCTCTGCCGTCGCAGATGTAAACGAGACTGTCCTGTGCATAGATGTTAAAAAGATCGCCGGACATTTTAGAGTAGTCAAGCTCACTGGGAAATGCTGGATTACCGATATAAAGCATTAAAAATTCATCAACAACCGGGTCTGTCACGTATGCATACTCACCTGCTAATGCGATATCAAATGGATGCAACGAACCATTCCTGCTGAATGTACTTACAAAAACAGGATGTATCGGGTCGCTTATATCCAGTGTAATAAATCCACCATTATAATCCGATGAAGCTATATATGCATAGTCATCTTGCACACAGACATCGTAAACATTTGGAGCTGAAAAAAAACTGACTTCAACAAGATTCGTTGGATCAGAAATATCAATTACGCGAAGTCCGGTATTGGTTGTAGCTGCAAAAAGATAATTCCCGGAAACATCTAGCGCATTGACATCACTTTGCATAAGAATTGACCCGACCTGAAATGGATTTGTTGGATCAGAAATATTTATTGCCCTGATCCAGTCTGGTTCGTTCAAGATATCATCCACGACATAAGCATAGTTATTTGAGACACACAGTTTCTCTGCAGAATAAAGAGAATCGTAAACTCCAACTTCAAAAGGATTTGAAGGGTCGGCGATATCAGCGATACGAAGTCCACCTGGTCGGTCAGCAATGTATGCATAGTTTCCTTCAACCTCCAACGACTTGCTAATACCGGGAGTATTATACTGACCAATCAGAGTTGGATTTGAAAGATCAGTTAAATCCATCACCAGCATGCCATCATCCATCTCTGCAACAAAACCGTAATCACCCGATCGTATCATATCAGATGTTGCACTGAATGTTTCATAAAATCCAACTTCAATTGGTTCAGAAGGTCTTTGAATATTAATATTTCTCAAACCCGAAAAGCCTCCGGCAAGGTATGCATTCTCATCAATTACTTCCAGCTTATTAGGATATCCCGGAATCGTACAGGATCCTTCAAAATATGGATTCTGATAATCAGCAACATTGTAAATTTTTAGCTGGTCTGCGACGGTCAAATAAGCATAATCACTTTGCACATATATGTCGTAAGAATCGCCGACATAAATGTAGCTCCAAAGCGGATGGATATGACTTTGAGTATTAATTAAATAAAGGTTTTGTACATCGCCAACAAAAGCAGCATCCGGGACTCCAAATACAGGATCAGCAAACAGTTCATCAAGGTAAGTATATAGGCCCGTAAAAGATCCATCAGGCTGGAGTTTGAGTTTAACATAAGTTTGAGAACCCGTTGAATGAACATTGCCATCAACATCTACATGTATTCCATTTGTGTAACCCATCGAAGCATCTGCTCCTGCATAAATCGGGTTATTCGGATTCGAGACATCAATCGAAGCTACAAACGTGACATCAAGGATGA
Source organism: Ignavibacteriaceae bacterium (assembly GCA_026193755.1). Lineage (GTDB taxonomy): Bacteria > Bacteroidota > Ignavibacteria > Ignavibacteriales > Ignavibacteriaceae > IGN2. The sequence continues at coordinate 3,281 of JAPHUI010000152.1, forward strand.
CAAAGTTTTCGAAAAAGTCAACGTTATATACTGGCGGGCTTCCGTAAGGAAAAGGAAATTCATATTTAATAATCAATTGAGGTGAAGTTAGATTCTGTACATCCCATATCTGGAAACCTTCATATTTAGAAGCTAAGTAGAGATGTTCGGTTTGTGGATTATATCTGAGGTCGAGAACTAATCCGGCTGAATTAATATCGTCAGATAACAGTTGTGGATTTGTTATATCACTCACATCTAGAATTAATACTGCACCACCGGAACCTAAATAGACAATATCCCTTGCGGTATCTACTGCAACCGCAATTGCTTGTCCAAAAGGCCAGTTACCTAATCTGGCAAGATTATCACTTTGAACTTTAGAAAGGAATTTCTGATTGTCTTGAAAACTCTGGGAATAGTTTATTGAACAGAAGAGAAAGAATAACACAAAATAAATTATTGAGTAAAATCCTCTTGTTTTCATTTTATAATCACCATCTTCTTTGTTTCGATATAATCACTTTCATTGATCTGGTAGAAATAAATTCCCGAACTTAAATTCTCGCCATTAAAATTCACCTTATAAATACCCGGTTGCTGATACTCATTAACTAACTCAGCGACTTCTTCTCCCAGCGTATTAAACACTTTAAGACTTACATTTCCACTTTCAGGAATTGAGTACTGAATTGTTGTAATTGGATTAAACGGGTTAGGATAATTTTGAGAAAGTGAAAATTCAGTTGGAGTTGTATATATCACATTATTTTGAACCGGGGTTATTAAAGTTGAGTAATTAATAACAATACCTTCGCCTGAGTAAGGGTCCTCACCAGCAGCCCAACCGTGAAATAGATCCACAAAATAAACAGAGTTTAATTGTGCTGTTGTTCCGCTTGTTTGTTGTTCCCATAAATTTCCTCCATTTGTTGTATATATTACCTTACCATTAAACCCGACTGCCCAGCCGGTTTGTTCATTCAGAAAATGAACACCATACAACCAATCGTGGGGAGGAGGGTCAGGTTGCGTTACCCAGGTATTTCCTCCGTTTGTTGTTTTTATAATTGCACCAAACATACCAACAGAGTAACCAGTGTTCTCATTTACAAAATCAATCGCAAATAATAAATAAGCAGATAAGCCGCTTGTAACTGTCCAGGTATTTCCACCGTCAGTTGTTCTTATTATTTTTCCAATATCGCTTATATCGGTAGCCCACCCATGCAGCAAATCAACAAAATCCACTGAAGTAAATCCACCTGAATATCCGGGGGACTGGGAATTCCAGTTACTTCCACCGTTTGTTGTGTGAAGAATAACCTCATCACCAACAACCCATCCATTCATATCATCGACAAACGATATATCAAATAAATCGTTGGAAGTACCGGATACCTGCTGCTGCCAGCTATTACCACCATCCACCGTATTAAATATTTGTCCTGAAGAACCAACAAACCATCCTTTTTGAGAACCTGAAAAATAAATTGAATTTATATCGTAGGTTGTTCCACTCTGCTGTTCCATCCAATTATAACCGCCGTTTGTAGTATGATATAACATTCCCGAATAACCTGCTGACCAGCCGTTATTATTATCAGTAAAGAAAACTGAAGTGAAACCAGTTGCTGTGCCTTCAAGCTGTGTGTGCCAGGATAAGCCTCCGCCCGGTTGAATAAATTGAATATTTTTATATATCTGCAAACCTGCCGGTGCGTCTGCGACAAAAATCAAAGAGTCAACTGAATATATTCCACCGAGAATTAAGTAAGGCGCAATGATTGATTCAAGATAAATAGGATTCGAAGGGTCACTCACCAGGAAAGCTGCTATTTCATCTTCATCTGCTACATAAGCGAAATCTCCGGATACTGAAACTCCGAAAGGTGACAAGCCTGTCTCTGCGTATACACCTGTTTGAACAGGATTTAATGGATCGGATATATCCAATATATATAGAGAACTGATATTACCACCTCCAATACCAAGGGAAGTTAAATAAGCATAATTTCCATTTACACAGCAATCAGTTACATAAGGATAATCAATATAACTAACTATTTCCGGGTTGATTGGATCTGAAACATCCACTATCCGAAAGCCTTCATCATCACAAGCAATAAATAAATAATTATCTTTATATACTATCCTGGCTAAAGAACCGGGTATTGAAAGGATTGATATTTGTACAGGATTAGCTGGATCTGATATATTAAAGATCCTTAGATTATCTGGAAGGTTGGGAACTGATTCTCCTACATAAGCGAAATCTCCGGCGACTTCTAGGTGCACTAGTCTAAATCCCGAAACACTGCTGAGTTCTACAGGGCTCTCAGGATTAGAAACATCTGCTATTCTGAAACCGCTAGTCCCATCCGCAACAAATATTTTGTTGTCTTCTATTTTGGTATCGAATGTTTGTCCGGGAGTATTATACTGACCGATTAAAACGGGATAATCAATATTGGAAATATCAACAATCAGTACACCATCTTCCTGGTGAGATAGAAAAGCATAATTACCATCTGTTATTACATTCCAAGTTCTACTGAAAGTGTCATAATTATTTACTAAAAAAGGATTGGCAGGATCTGTTATATCTATTATATCGAAGCCATAATCCCATTCTGCTACGTATATAAGATTTCCTGCAATTGTAAAATCGTTTGAGACATAATTTAAAGGGGTAGTACTTTTAAAAACCGGATTTGATGGATTAGAAGCATCCAAGATATGCAATCCATATGAATTAGTTATATAAGCTAAATTATTCCTGACTTCTATGTAGCTAATTCCTCCTAAATCTGTTGAACTCAACGTTGTGAAGGTGGGCAAATCCAGTATGACCATATAACCATTATATCCGACAAACGCCAGGTCGTGGGTACCGAATACTGTATATGCCCCACCATAAGGAAAGTATTTACTTCCTGCTGAAGAAAAATTTCCTGATGCATCCATATAATACCTGTAATATCCATCATAACCCGTTGTATGCACATATTCATTAGGTTCAACATAAATTCTATGTGACGGATTTCCCATTGAACTTACAGCACTTACCTGAAAGGGATTATAAGGATCGGTTACATTTATTGAACGAACAAATCCCCATGAACATTCTACCACTGCAATATTATTTCTTATATTGACATGCTCTACCGGTACCGGAACATCAAAATATGTTACAGTTAAATTACTGTATTTAAATGGTTGATATGGATTCTGAACATCCCAGATTTCAAATCCTCCATTATCGCAGGCAAAATACAATCTTTGGGTATCTTTATCATAAGCCATATCATAAACAAGTCCCTCGGTTCGTACAGTATCTGTTAGCAATTGAAGATTCGCGGGGTCGCTTCCATCAATAATAAGAACGGCACCACCGCACCCTGCAAATATCAAGTGCCGAACGGAATCAACAGCAATTGATATTGTGGGACCATAGGGGAAGCTGCTTACTCTTTCAAGATAAGCATTGCTTGAAATTTTTGAGAGTTTTGAATTTTTGGAAAAATATTTTGAAGTGTTTTCACCCTGTTTGATTTGTGCATTGAATATCCCGGAAAGAGATAATAACAAAATGGAGAGAATGGTAACAAATCTTTTCATTTCTTTATCGCTCGCTTTCTCTGAATTCTATTTAACAATTAAAGATAAATTCTTGCGATTATTACTTTTTAAAAATCACCTCGACTAGTAAAAAAGTAAATAGTTTTTCACTTCAGCAAAATGATTTTCTTTACTGACGAATAATTATTCACGTTTAACCTGTAGAAATAAATTCCTGAGCTTAAATTTTTACCATTAAAAATCACTTTATGAATCCCTGCTTGTTGATACTCGTTCACAGGAGAAGATACTTCTTCTCCTAAAGTGTTAAATATCCTTAGGCTAACATTTCCACTTTGAGGAATTGAATACTGAATAGTTGTTGTTGGATTAAACGGGTTCGGATAATTCTGGTTCAGTATATAGCTATCAGGCAGAGCATTTTGAGAATGTTGACTGGTAGTAATACCGTAAGGATTTTCATAAATATGAAGTCCTGCACCATAAGTTGCTATATAAAAATAACTTTCGGTTGCATCAACACCCTCAACCTGATCCGGTACCATCTGTGTTGAAATTTGAGATGGTTGAGAGGGATCTGAAACATCAAGTACCGTTAAATAAGGATCAAACCCGTCAGCAACTAACAACACATTTCCAAAAACAAAATTTTTATATGCCCGGGGAGGAGGATTGCCAAAAGTTTTTACCCCGACGATCTCAGGATTTAAAGGATCTGTTACATCAAATATATCAACACGGTTTGTAGTTTGAAATAAATCACATGCATAAACATAATCTCCTTGTAGATCTAAATGTGTTAGTTCCACATTCTGTGTATAAGTTTCTACCTGTTCTGGCTGTGTGGGATCAGAAACATCTATTATTTTTAGTCCTGCATTATACTGAGAGACATAAACATATCCATTTGACGCAGCTATTCCAGAAGTATAATCACGGGGGGCAGGAAAATTTAATGAGCCTACTTCGTTTAGAGATGCTGGGTTCGAAATATCAAATATCCTGAGGTTATACTGATCATCAGCCACATAAATGTAGTCTCCATCAAGAGCCAGATTGTTAAAATATGCAGGACTACTGTTAGCTACAGTTACAGGATTGGTTGGATCCGAGATATCAACTGCTCTCAAACCTTCAATGTAATTTGTCACATAGGCATAGTTCCCTTTAAATTCCAGGTGAAGATCTACACCAGCTAATGGTTGGTTAATGCCTACTAAAACCGGGAGCGTTGGATCTGAAACATCTAACACATATAAACCGACGGCAGTTAACAGGTAGCAATAAGATTCTGAAACCTTTAAATCGCTAATAACGTGCCCGACACCTTCATATTCAGAAACAAATGCCGGGTTAGCAGGATCGGAAACATCAATAATAACCATCCCTGTGCCATCAGGGACAAAAACATAACCGTTAAAATATTTTATGTCATTACAACTTGTTTCGTAGCTGCCTAATAAAACGGGATTTAAAGGATTTGATACATCAAATATTTCAATACCATAAAACGGATCACTTACATATAACCTGTTATTAAAACTTGTCATACCATAATATGTTGTCGCATTTCCAATCAGGGGATGTGAAGCGACAACAGGTAACCCGATAGAGTTTAAATCGAGGACATACAGTGTACCATCTAAAACCTGGAAAGAATAAGTACCAATAATGTGTATTTCCTCGGCGCCGACAAGAGGCGGACCTTCATATATTAAATTGATAGTTCCATCAGGGTTAACAACAAATAATTCCGTATTGTGTCCTGAAGAAGCTACAAGAAAGCTGCCGTCATCACTCAAATCCAACTTATATTTTGTTTGGCCGGTTCCCAGGTTGAAGCTTGATTGATAAGGATTTGTAGGATCAGAAACGTTTACAGTAATTATTCCGCCATATTCAGCAGCAATAAAAATAAAGCCGGGCTTGGCAGACATTTCTGTTGCAGGTGGGGTTGTGCCAATGTAATTTAACAATAAACTGCTTAAATGTTGAGGATTATTAACATCCTGTACATCCCAGATTTCCAAACCATTATCCCCCAGGGTTACATAAATATTTTGTGTTGCTGAATCGTAGATTAGATCATTAACTACACCGTTGGTACTTATCTGATCATTAACTAAGACAGGTGAAGCAACGTTAGATATATCGATTATAACCACCACACTGCCTGAATTAACATATGCAAAATTGCGGGCTTCATCAATTGCTGCTTCCCGGTAGAATCCAAATCCCCATGAACCTATTTCATTTAAAGGATCTCCATTAGGATTATTTTGAGCTGAAGTGAAACTGGTGAGAGGAATCAACAGTAAGAACAACAAGAATGAAGTAAGGCTTTTTATATTTGTAAATCTTATTGATTGCATTTGTGTTCCTTTTTATGTGTGAAAAATCTTTCTAAGTATCCGGTTTATCTAAACAGTTTTATAAAGGTTACTTCAACGTAGTAATATCATTTTATTTGTCTGAGAAAATCTTCCTGATTCCAATCGGTAGTAATAAACTCCACTGCCTAAATTCTCACCGTTAAAATTCACTTTATAAATACCGGGCTGCTGAAACTCATTCACCAAATTAGCAACTTCTTTTCCCAAAGCATTAAATATTTTAAGCGCGACATTTCCATTTTCAGGAATTGAATATTGAATTGTTGTTGCCGGATTAAACGGGTTGGGATAATTCTGTGAAATTGAATATTCGTCAGGTTGATTTAAAATCTCTACAGTTACAACTTCCGATTCATTTCGTGTTCCATCAAAATCTATCTGAACCAATTTGTAAGAATAACTTCCCGGCTCAAGATTTTTATCAACAAATGAATAAACGTTTTCCTCTGTTGTTGTGCCGTGTCCTTCAATAAAACCTATTTGATTCCAATTATTGTCATTCTGAGCAGAGCGAAGAATCTCAAAACCGGAGTTATTTTTCTCTGTTCCTGTTCGCCAGTTAAGTGTCACATCATATTTACTAACAAAGGCTGTGAATGAAACCAATTCAACCGGGACAGGATTAAGTGTATTCATAATTATAGCCACTTGAGCACTATTATATATTGGTACCGCTATATCAAGGTCACCATCTGAATCAAAATCTCCACTAGACGGTCCTCTTGGTTGATCTCCGACATAAAATGAGAATACGGGATCGAAATTAAAATTTCCGTTATTTAATACAATAGCCATACCCGATGCATTATACTGATTTTCGGATACAGCAAAGTCCATATAACCATTGATATCAAAATCCCCCATAGTAAATTCGCCCTGATAGCCTCCAAAAGTTGTTACAGGTTCACCAAAATTCCCAAGTCCATCATTTAAGAAAAAGCACATCTTGTAGGAATTATTCAGTAAGGAATTAGTAATTATATCGCTATACGAATCACCGTTAAAATCATATATATAAATATTACTCACACCAGAACCGAATTCATCGTCAATATACTTAGTAAAAGTTCCGTCCCCGTTATTTTTAAAGACTGTTAACACACCGATATTAAAAATATAATTAACATAATTCCTTGTTATTACAATTTCCGGGTAAGAATCTTCGTTTAGGTCACCTATGGTTAAATATTTGGATCCCGCACCTGATAAAGCAGAAAAGGATGAGGTGAATGTTCCATCCTGATTATTTAATAAAATCTGAAATGAATTACTTTCTGAATTTACAACTGCTAAGTCCAGGAAACTGTCACCGTTAAAATCGTAGGAATCGATTCCCCATGGCTGCTGCTGCGTTGCAGAATTTATACTTGTTGCAAAAGTGCCGTCTCCGTTATTCTGCAGGTAGGAAACTACATTAGCACCTAAACATGTTGTAACGATATCAGGGAAAGTGTCATTATTATAATCCGCTATCTTTAATCCTCTTGGATTAGACATAACGGAGTATAAATTTTGATCCTGGAAAGTACCATTCCCATTGTTCAGCAGGATAGAGACATTTGACCCGGAATAATTTAAAACAACCAGATCAGGATGACCGTCCCCGTTAAGATCTGCTGTTGCGGTTTCAACCGGGCTATAACCTGAATTGTAATATACGGGGTCATCAAAAAGATAAATATTTTGGCCGAATGACATATCTATTAACATCAGAACAAATACTAAGATTAATAGTTTTCTGTGATTTCCTTTGCGTTCCGACATAGCGCCTCCCATTACTTATTTATTAAATTATCAATAAGACCGTTTCTAATGTTATTAAAGTATCACACCAATCCGTTCACGAGAAAATTGAAACAATATTTGAATTTTGCATTTTTTAGTTGTTTCAGTCATTTCAAATGTCATCCAGTTGTCCTTTTTATTTCAGCAGAATCATCTTCTTTACTGACGAATAATTATTCACGTTTAACCTGTAGAAATAAATTCCCGAACTTAAATTCTCACCATAAAAGTTTACTTTATAAATACCGGGCTGTTGGAACTCATTCACCAGATTAGCTACTTCTTCTCCCAAAGCATTGTATATCCTGAGACTGACATTTCCACTCTCAGGAATTGAGTACTGGATTGTTGTGGTTGGATTAAACGGATTCGGATAGTTCTGGGATAGTACAAATACAGTTGGAGCCTGAATATCTTTGTTATCGTTATTAGTAACATTTTCATAATAGTGAAGAATAGTGCCATTACTCCCAACCACCCAACCGTTTGCTTCATTAACAAAGTCAACAGCCCTCAAATTATCCTGTATCAAAACTTCCTGTTGAACCCATGAGTTTCCACCATCGTTGGTTTGAAAAACCACTCCATTAAAGCCGCTATACCATCCTTTGCTTTCATCTGTAAAAGAAAAACCTGTAATGACTTCATTCACTCCGCTGTTTTGAGTATACCACGTCTCACCGGCATCCGTTGTCTTAATTAATAATCCGTTCAATCCTCCAATCCATCCAACATCATGATTAACAAAATAAAGTGAACTCAAATCATTACCCTGAAAATTAAAATTTGCATCCCATGTTTGACCACCATTCGTTGTCTTTAATATATAATTATCAAACTGCATGCCTGTTAATATAAATCCGATTACAAATCCGTTATTTTCATCTGTAAAACAGACTCCAAAGTGATGCTGATTACCAACCAAACCACTATTCTGTTCTGTCCATGTATCTCCGCCATCCGTAGTTTTTAATATAAGATGATCTTCAAGTGTGACCACCCAACCAAGTGATTCATTTAAAAAGCACATTGCTCTTATAACTGAAGTTGTAGGAACATTCAACTGAGTCCAGGTTTGTCCGCCGTTAGTTGTTTTATACATCGCACTGTTTTCACCGCAAACCCAACCTGTATTTTCATTAACAAATGTTATGTCCCTGAAATCATCAAAGTAACCACCAACCGGAACAATTTGCCAGTCATCTCCACCATTAGTTGTATGAAGTAATATACCTTGATCGGCAGCAGCCCAGCCTTCTGTTAAACTGGTGAAGTCGACAGCCCATATATCCTGTGTTATTCCGCTGGTTTGAACTTCCCAATTTGTAATAGGGGGATTTTCTACAAGGTTGTTTTTATATATACTCAATCCTGCTTTCGAATCAGAAATGTAAATGTATTTATCGGCAGAAAATATGCTCGATATTAAATCGGGAAGGCGGTATTGCTCAATATAAACCGGATCAGATTCTGTTAATAAGAATAACCAGATATCATCACCGTCACTTACATAGGCAAACGTGTCAGCAACTGAAACATCGAAAGGGAAAAACCCGGCAGTTCCATAGTAACCTTTTACAACAGGTACCTCGAGATTGCTGATATTAAAATCGTAAAAACCACCACCATTTGAAGGCCAGTCGGCTGAACAAACAAATGCATCATTATCTCTTATATAAATATCCAGCACATCGGGTAAAGTAAGACTTGCTGCTTCAAAAGGATTTTGAGGATCAGATACGTCAAGTATTCGCAAACCGGAATCGTAATCGGCAACGAACAGATAACCGTTATGATAAACAAGCTTATAACCCCGACTAGGTATCTGGATGCTGCTTACTTCAAAAGGATTAGAGGGATCGGCGATATTAATAATTCTTATAGTACCTATTGTATTAGGAGGATTCAACTCTTCCACATAAGCATAGTTGCCATATATTTCAACCATCCATGCATTAAATCCACTTAGTACAGACACCAATGATGGAGATGTTGGATCAGAAACATCAATAATTTTAAAACCGTCTTCCCAGCAAGTCAGATATACAAGATTGTCTCTTAATTTTAAATCATAAGTGTAACTTGAATTTTCGTACTGCCCGATGAGTACCGGGTATTCGAGATTGGAAATATCGATCATTAATAATCCATCGCCAGTATAAGTAACGTAAGCAATGTTATCTTTTATAACACTTTCAACTGCCGCCGTATAAGTATCATACAAACCAACCAGTACGGGAGAAGTGGGATCCTGTACATCATAAATCTTAAGTCCGTATGAATTGTGTGAAACAAATGCGTAGTGACCGACAACATATAAATCTTCGGGGTATGGTTCCATGGAGACGCTTCCAAGGAGGAATGGATTGTTATTATTTGTAACATCCCAGATATGTAGACCACTATTATTAATTATATAAGCTAAATTTCCTCTTACTTCAATATGTGTAAGCCCACCCACATCAGTCGAACTATATCCGCCATTGTAAATTATATATAAAATATTTCCCTGACCCACATACGAAGCCTGAGGACCACCAAATACTGCATTACAGTTGTAGATATCTAATTCTCCGGCAGTATATAATTGTCCGGATGGATCAAGATACATGATCACATATTTTTGTGCTCCTGTAGCA
>JAPHUI010000474.1 GCA_026193755.1 Ignavibacteriaceae bacterium
AAAGCTGACCACGCTAAATGTGTTGATATTGCAACTTCCGCGGCCATAAAAAGAATGATTGCCCCGAGTTTGCTTGCAATCATTACTCCTGTCATCTTTGGATTAATTAGTAAAGAAGCCTTAGGTGGATTACTAGCAGGTGTTACAGTAGTTGGAGTGTTAATGGCAATCTTTCAGGCTAATGCAGGCGGTGCATGGGATAATGCTAAAAAACATATTGAAGCTGGTGCATTCGGAGGCAAAGGTTCAGATTGTCACAAAGCAGCCGTTGTCGGAGATACTGTTGGCGATCCATTTAAAGATACATCAGGTCCTTCTTTAAATATTTTAATTAAATTAATGGCGGTTATTTCTTTAGTAATTGCTCCATTAATTGTGTAATGATATAAAATGGAAGAGAAAAAAGAACAACTCAAATGTCCACACTGTGATCAGCCATTAAAAAAATGGTTGTGTCCGCCGGAGTCTTCCTGGGGAGTTGAGTATCAGTATGTCTGTTTTAATGATGAATGCTCGTACTTTGTTAATGGGTGGGAATGGATGGCTAAGAACTATAATCAAAAAGCATCTTACAGGTATCGGTTTAATCCAATGAATAAAGAATCGGGTCCTTTGCCTGTTTGGTCAAAGGATGCTTTAAAGAGCTCTATAATTGAATAACAATAACTGAAAGAGATTGATATGAATGAAATACAAAATTTGAAGGAAGCTATACTTAAAGAATATCCCAGACTAACAAAAGACAGCAAATTTAATTTCAGTTGTTTTAGAAACATTAGCTGCTTTAACAAATGCTGCAGTGATGTAAATATTTTTCTTACTCCGTACGATGTCATACGGCTAAAAAATAATCTTAAAATATCATCTCAGGAATTTCTTGATAAATACACTTTCCTCCCTATTGATGAAAATCAAAATCATCCGGTTATTATGTTAAGACTTAATCAGGATGAAGTTAAATCCTGCCCGCTTGTTGGTCCGGAAGGATGCACCGTTTATGAGGACAGACCATGGTCCTGCAGGATGTTTCCATTGGGAGTTGCTTCTCCAAAAGAAATGAATGGAAGTACTGAAGAAGACTTTTATTTTATTATTGAAGAACCGGTTTGTAAAGGATATTACGAACCTAATAACTGGACAGTAAGAGAATGGTTGCGTGATCAGAAAGTTGAAGAGTATGATGAGATGGGAAAATTGTTTAAAGAAATTTCTTTACACGATTATTTTTCTAAAGAAAAAAAACTTTCACCACCGCAACTTGAAATGTTTTATACTGTTTGCTACAATATTGATAAGTTCAGAGAATTTGTTTTTGGTAGTACTTTCTTAAAACGATTTGATGTAGAAAATAAGGTTATCGAGAGAATTAAAACTAGCGATGAAGAGCTGTTGAAGTTTGGTTTTCAATGGCTGAAATATTGTCTTTTTGGTGAAAAAACAATGAAAGTTAAAGTTAATGATGGAGATGCATAAGGAGATATAACATGAATGAAAGAACACTTATTCAACCTGATACAGAGTTCATCAACTATCTTAAAAAGAATGGCGGCGATACTCTTAAAGAATGTTATCAATGTGCAACTTGTTCAGTGGTTTGTTCACTATCTCCGCAGCACGAAGCTTTCCCCAGAAAGGAAATGATTGCTGCAGGATGGGGACAGAAAGACAAATTAATTTCTGATCCAGATGTTTGGCTATGCCATGGTTGTACAGATTGCAGCACATACTGTCCGCGTGGTGCAAAACCAGCAGATGTATTGGGTGCAGTTCGCTCATATATTATTGAATTTTTTGCTTTCCCCAGATTTATGGGAAGAATTGTAAAAAAACCGGCGTACTTAATACCATTACTACTGGTACCATTCATAATTTTATTTTTATTTCTTTATAATAATTTTGATGGTAATTTTTCTCAACTGAATGAAGGTACAGTAAGGTTTTCAAGATTTCTGCCTCATATTATTGTTGAAGCGTTTTTTATTGGCGGTAATATTCTAATATTCATTTTTGCTGCTATAGGGTTATTCAGGTTCTGGAAAAATTTAAACACTATAACACCAGTTGCAAAAAAGCAATCTTTTCTGGGAGTACTTTTTGCCACAATATCTGAGATCTTAACCCATAAAAATTTTAACACATGCTCCGAAAATCCATCAAGGTTTTGGGGACACTTGTTGATTTTTTATGGATTTCTTGGCGCAATGTTAACTGCTGGTCTTGCCGTCGGTGCGCTTGTTTTATATGATTTATCACCAATACCATTATTTCACCCAATTAAAATTTTAGGTAACCTAAGCGGTATCGCTCTGGTAATAGGATGTATAGTTGTTGCGGTTCACAGATTTAGAACAAAATCTGAAAAAGGCAGCAATACATATAATGATTGGGTATTAATTTTGTTTGTGTTTTTAGTAGCTGTTACGGGTCTATTGACTCAAACATTAAGATTATTAGAAACACCGTTCCTTGCTTATAACACATATTTTGTTCATATGGTATTTATCTTTTTCCTTTTATGGTACGCTCCTTACTCGAAATTAGCACATATGTTTTACAGAACTTTGGCAATGGTATATTTAAAGATGAATGGAAGAGATAAAAAAGCTGCAATTTTTTTAAACATGTTAATTCTTACTTTTCTTATTAGATGGTAAATTACTTAGAAGTTATTATAAAAGATTTTTGATACGACTGGAGATTATTAATTTAATGTTGTAACAAGAGAATGAAAACTATTAAGTTTCAGGAGTTTATTACAAAGTATATTTTTAGAATTCCGGAAGAAGGAACGTCTCCGGAACGATACAAAGCTCTCCGAAGAAATATCATTATCCTAATGATCCTTGTCACCGTTATTCCTCTCTCCCTGATGGCAACCATCAACTACTATCAGTATCAAAAAAATCTTCGTGATGAAATTATCAGCCCGATGAATTTATTAACGAATAAAACAAAACGTTCATTTGAGTTATTTTTGGAGGAGCGGCTTTCTACTGTCAGGTTCATTGCTTCAGCATATTCTTATCAGGAGTTATCTGATCCGATAATTCTTAATCATATTTTAAGTGTTTTAAAAAGAGAATTTGATGGCTTTGTTGATTTAGGATTAATTAGCAGTAAAGGTAAACTGCTAAATTATGCAGGACCGTATTCATTTTTAGACAAAGATTATTCACAACAAAGCTGGTATCATAAAGTACTAATTAATGGAAGATACATCAGCGATGTATTTTTAGGATACAGGGAATTTCCTCACATTGCAATTGCTGTTCAAAATCTTACTGAACCGAATTGCTGCTGGATATTGCGTACAACAATAAACACAAAGAAATTTGATGATTTAATAGCAATGTTAGAACTCGACCCTGAGTGCGACGCATTCCTTATAAATAAAGAAGGTATTCTGCAAACAAACTCCAAATTTTATGGAAAAGTTTTAGAACCCTGCCAGTTGAAAATTCCTAATGGTGGTCAGGGAACTTATGTGATAGAAAGTCAGGATAAAAATGGACGTGAAATCTTTATAGCTTATTCTTATCTGGTTGAACCTGAATATACTCTGGTAGTAGTAAAGCCCAGTTCTCTTATCTTAAAAACCTGGTTTACGTTTAGGACAGAAATATTTTTCATTTATATAGCAAGTGTTTTACTTATTGTGCTATTAGTTTATAAACTCACAGATGCGCAGGTAAGTCATATAAAAAAGGCTGATGAAAAACGTGAACGGGCGTTCAGGGAATTGGAACATTCTCAAAAACTTTCTTCCATCGGGAGACTTGCTGCAGGTGTAGCACACGAGATTAACAATCCCCTTGCTATAATAAATCAAAAAGCAGGTTTGATGAGTGATCTCATTGAGAATACACCAGATTTTAATAAGAAACAAAAATTTATTGAATTAACTGAGGCTATAATCAAATCAACTGAACGGTGCAGTACTATTACGCATCGCCTGCTTGGGTTTGCAAGGAGAATGGATATTGAATACGAGGATTTGGGTGTAAATGATGTATTGCGGGAAGTGATTAGTTTCCTCGAAAAGGAAGCTCTACACAGGAACATCAAAATTGAATTGCACCTGGATGAAAATCTTCCACGAGTATCCTCCGACCGGGGACAACTACAACAAGTTTTCCTAAACATTTTATCGAACGCATTCGCAGCAGTAACAGATAATGGAAATATTATCATCCGCACCTGGGATGAGGATTCAGAGAAGGTTGGGATTTCTTTTGAGGATGATGGTTGCGGAATGTCGCAAAAGGATTTAGCAAATATTTTTGAACCATTTTTCACTACAAAGAAGGGTTATGGAACCGGATTAGGATTACCAATAACCTATGGTATTATTCAGAAAATGGGTGGTTCTATCAAAGTTAAAAGTAAGCTGGGAGAAGGCTCTATGTTTACAATATACATATTAAAAATGCCAAAGAAAGTTTTA
>JAPHUI010000416.1 GCA_026193755.1 Ignavibacteriaceae bacterium
CAAATCTGACACCCGCCTGGAACTTGCGCAAAATCCCTCATCTGTGATCGAAAATCTTTCCAATCTAAAGATAGGCTCCTTTGGTAGGTTCCGGCAGCGTTGGACTTTATGATTTGATGAATGAAAATTTTAGCAAGTTAAATTTACCAAAACTTAAAATTATTACTGCTTGATGTGTCAGACCCAGATCGGGGTGAGTAAAAAAAGCATAATCAAGACTGAAGATTGAATAGTTAATTCCTAAACCAGCAGTAAATCTGGATGGCTCGTTAGAAGCACCGATCCTTAATGACAGATATTCAATTATATTATAATCGATCCCAAACTGAACAGAAGGATTGTATCTTATATCTTTTTCTAAAGCAAAATTCAGAGAAAAATTGTCAATAATATCAAAGCTGAAACCCGTTAAAAGAACCATTGGAATTTGATCATCAATATCAGCAACCGACGCTCTATTAATATTTGTAACCAAAAATCCCCAACGAAGTTCGTCAAGAAGATAAACTAGACCACCAGCATTAAAATAAAATACACCGGTACTTCCGTACTTCTGAATTGAAAAATTATGATAATTTACTGTTACGCCTGCGAATAATATATTATGATAATTGTAAGAATAACCAAGTAGCACTTTAGATTCTCGGTATAAATCAAAACCGTAAGTCATACCACCAATTGCGAGCGACCCAAAACTAAATGGTTCATTATAGGCTACATATCCATTTGATAATTCCGTTAATCCAAATGGGGCAGGGGAGTAGTAAATCCCGACTTCTCTCCAATTTAATTGAGCCAGTCCAGCCGGGTTACTGAACAATGAGAATACGTCATTTGATAAAGCTACGTCAGAGTTGGCTATAGAGATCTGTTTAGCACCCGGATTATATTGCGGGAATATTGCTATGCAAAATGTAAGTATGAGACAAAGTGTAAAAATTATTCTCATAGAAAAGAATTTTTAGTTTGTTGAGTGAGTATATTTAAATTCATATATTAAAACAACAAATTTCTAAGAGAAAGCTAATGAAATATAATTTAATAATCTTTTTGTTATTTAATATATCAATTCTTGCTCAGGAATTAAATTGCCGGGTTGAGATAAACTATGAAAGTTTACCAGTCAATAACCGAGATCTTTTATCAGATTTTGCCAGTGTCGTAGAAAACTATTTGAACACCACAAGATATACTAATGATGACTACGCCCAAAAAATTGATTGCTCTGTTAGTATATTTTTTACGGGTGCAAGCAGCGATATTGATTACTCAGCACAGATCGTAGTAATAAGTCAAAGACCAATTTATCAGTCAACAAATAATTCACCCATTCTAACAGTAAACGATGGTCAATGGCAATTCAAATACCAGCGTGGGCAGGCTCTTTATCCAAATCAAACTACGTTCGATCCCTTAACCAGTTTTCTTGATTACTACGCACTGATAATAATCGGAATGGATAGTGATACTTTTGAATCGTTTGGTGGAACTCCTAACTTTAAACGAGCACAGGATATTGTAAACTTAGGATCAAACAGTGGAAATAATTTTGGATGGCAATCGAGTAGTTCTGTATATAGCAGGTGGGGTTTGATTAATGATATTTTATCAGAAAGATATGCTGCTTTCCGGGGAGCAATTTTCGATTATCACTACGGTATTGATATCTTTGCTCAGAATAAACAGCTTGGGCAGCAGAAAATATCACAACTAATAGATATTTTATGGGACATGTATCAAAAGTCAGGTAGTATAAATAGTGTTTATGTCAGAACTTTTTTTGATGCGAAGAGCGGCGAAATAATTGATCATCTAAGAGATTATCCTGATCTGGAAATATTCGCGAAGTTAAAAAAAATAGATCCACCTCATTCTGCAAAATACGATGAGCTTACACCATAAAAGATAAATTTTAAATTTGGTATTAAAATATTACCTATAATTAATTTATTGTGATTTATAATCAGACTTCAGTTTCCCAGACTCTATATCGCTTATACTTCTCGGCATTCATTAATTCAAGACCACGGTTCATCATATCATTATCTTCTAAAA
>JAPHUI010000073.1 GCA_026193755.1 Ignavibacteriaceae bacterium
CGTTGATGCAAAGTAAAATGGAGCTTAAGGATGAAGAAAAAATTAAAATTAAAATGATGGATTACGCACACACTGATTTTGCGAAAGATCATTTTGATTTGATCTATGCGCAATCCTCTCTTTCTGTCCCGGAAAGAAAAGAGATAATAAAGGAAATAAAAAGGATTCTGAAAACTGACGGAGTGTTTTGCACCGGAGAAATTGTTTCACTAAAAGAACCAGTTCCTGCATTTGTCAAAGACATTTGGGAAAGAGGTGGATTAGAACCGCTCCCTTCATCAGATATTATTAATTATTTTACTGGTAAAGGTTTTACAATAATCAATGCGCAAGATTTATCACATACGTTGATAGATTTCTATCAAAATATCAGGGATAGCGTTACAAACACCAGTAAAAAAGAAAAGGAAGAAAACAAAAAGTTCTATTCAGAAATTAAACATGAATCAGATGTGTTCTTAAAACTTGGTGGAGACAAATACATGGGATTTACATCACTTATTATGAGGAAAACTAATTGAATAAAGGCGATCTTGTAACTTTGAATGTCGAAAGGTATGCTTTCGAAGGAAAAGGTATCGCAAAAATTGATGGAGAATCCAATCCGGAATATTCCGATTCTGATTCATTTATTGTTTTTGTCAATGGAGCATATCCTGGCGATAAGGTTTCCGCAAAAATTAAAAAAATAAAAAAATCTTATGCCGAAGCAGTTACTCAAGAAATTCTTTCACCTTCTCCTAAAAGAGTTAAGCCCCGATGTAAATATTTCGGAACTTGCGGCGGATGCAAACAGCAGGATCTCGAGTACGAACAGCAGATAGCTTATAAACAGGAACAGGTGGAAGATATATTTAAGCATAATGGCGGATTTTCAGATTTTGAAATTGAAAAAATACTTCATTCGGAAAATGTCTTCTTTTACAGAAACAAAATGGAATTTTCTTTCTCCGATATGCAGTGGCTTACAGAAAAAGAAATGGAAACTGAAATAAGAAAGAATTTTGTTCTGGGTTTGCACGTCCCTAATGTTTATGATAAGATACTGGACATTGATGAATGTTTTCTTCAATCTGAAGTGAGCACAGGGATACTGAACTTTACCAGAGATTTTTTTCAGCAAAGACAATCAACTATCTATAATACCAAAACACATACTGGCTATCTCAGGAATCTGGTTATAAGACAATCACAAAACACAAATGACCTGATGATAAACCTTGTTACTTCGGAAGGGAATGAAACTTTATTAAAAGAATATGTCTCTGAAATCACCAGTAGGTTCCCTAAAATAACTACGATCGTAAATAACATTAACAAGAAAAAATCGTCGGTTGCTGTTGGAGAATATGAAATAGTCTATCACGGAAGCGGATATATTTATGATAAAATCGGTGATCACAGGTTCAGAATAAGTGCGAATTCATTCTTTCAGACGAACACAATACAGGCTGAAAAATTATATACAATTGCACTGGAATATGCTGAACTAATGGGAGATGAAACAGTATATGATCTTTACTCCGGTGCCGGAACAATTACAATTTATGTTTCTAAATTCGCAAAAGAAGTTTACGGTTTCGAAGCGGTTGAATCTTCAATCTTTGATGCAAATGCAAATCTGGAAATTAATGAAGTGAAAAATGTAAAATTCTTTCAGGCAGATCTTTACAAATCATTTTTACCTTTCACAAAAACTCTTCCCAAACCGGATGTAATTATACTCGATCCTCCAAGAAGCGGGATGCATAAAAATACAGTTGATGATGTTTTACAATTAAGTCCGGAAAAGATTGTTTACGTTAGCTGCAATCCTACCACTCAGGTACGAGATATTCAATTAATGGTAGAAGCGGGTTATAAATTAATTAAGATTAGACCTGTAGATATGTTTCCGCATACCTATCACATTGAGAATGTTGCTTTGTTAAAGAAATAGAACACGAATTTTTCGGATCAACTGGATTTAAAATGATTTAATATATGATAAATCCGGCTGGTCCTTTAAGTCAAATTTCTACTTTATTGTTTCCTTTCTCCCCAATTTGTTCGGGTAGAAGCTAGTCTGAAGGTGCTTGATATGATACTGATTGCTATATCTAATCTAAAAGCCAGTTTCAGGATTTTATTTCTCTTCTTTACGATGTGTTTTAACAAAGGTTGTAATTGTTCTTCCCACATAAAAGATTTGACAGAATATAAAGCCAATACAATTGGTGCACTTTTTCTTATAATCCAAATTTTAAAACCTTCTTTTGCATTTTCCTCTTCCTTTCCCAGCTTAATTCTTAATACCGTATTTTCTTTCATCAACATGAATGCTGTCACCCATCCGAGGATTAGAAAAGCAAATAGGAAAATAAAAACAACTGGTCTTACAAATTCATTAACTATAACATTATAGTCCGGATACATTAGACTGCCCTCTTTTCATCTAGTACCTAAAATATTTTTTTACACTATGCTTTTTTACTTATAAATACTTAGCAAAGTGTGCCCTCATTTGGCAAGGTACTATTGAAATCCAATTTCCATACCAGTAATGAACTAATTTTTAGCAAAATAATGAATATCAATTTGTCTCTAAACGATAACCACTTGTAAACAATGAAAATTTATGTTTCAAATAAATACGATGAAATCAGATATGTTTTTCATTCTAAAATGAGTGATAATAAAAGTTTGTTGATGGTAAATAAAACTAGTGAATGAAAGAATAATAGATATGTTTCCTCACACTAACCATATTGAGAAGGTTGCTTTGCTAAAAAAATAGAACGCAGATGACGCTGACCTGCCTCGCCGGCAGGCAGGTCAAACTGATTTTCACTGATTTTTAGAACAGCTCAAATCCGTCCAATCTGTGTTATCAGTGTGCTATCTGTTTTGAATTATCAATACAAATTCTCCTTTAAGATTTTCTCTTTCTGCACGATTTAGCACGTTACCTGCATTTCCACGGTAAA
>JAPHUI010000052.1 GCA_026193755.1 Ignavibacteriaceae bacterium
ATTCATTGTTTCTTTCAACTTTTCTTCAATCTCAAAACATTCAGGCGCTTTAATATCTTCCAAATTAATTCCACCAAATGTTGGTTCAAGCATTTGTACAGCACGAATAATTTCTTTAGAATCGTGCGAAGCCATTTCAATGTCAAAAACATCTATATCTGCAAACCTTTTAAAGAGAACCCCCTTCCCTTCCATTACAGGTTTTCCAGCTTCAGGTCCAATATCACCCAAACCCAGCACCGCGGTTCCGTTTGAAACTACAGCAACTAAATTTCCTTTTGCAGTATATTTATAGACCTCTTCTACATTTTTATGAATTTCACGACATGGCTCAGCAACACCGGGCGTGTATGCAAGTGACAGATCACGTGATGTTAAACAAGGTTTGCATGCAATGACTTCAATCTTTCCTTTTCTCTCCGATGAATGATATTCCAGAGCTTCGTCTTTACTTATCTTCATTTTTTAACTCCTGATAATTTTAATTCTTTTTCTGTTTTATTGTTCAATGATTCTTATTTTTTTATTTCTTTCTATTGATATTTGGGATGCACAAATGATATGAATGATGATGTAAAATTAAAAATTTTAAGCGAACTATTTTGATTCTATGAATGATTCTATAAAAATCTATACTACAAAATTACTCGAAATTCCTGAATTAGCCTAGGATTGAAAAGTAAAGGGTGGAAACACAATTAATATTTAGCAAGCAATTCAGCTTATCAATACTGATTGATTTAAGTTTTGCTTTCCCTGGCCGCTTCTTCAATCATATTATGAGCAAGTTCTTTACCTAAATAGCGGTCAATGAAGAAATGAAGAACGTACAAAACTGGAGTGAGGAGTGCGGCTATAACAAATTTATATATGTAATTAACGACGCCAATCGCAAGTACTAAAGATAAACTCCAGCCGGCTCCAAAATAGAAGGCAATGATAAGAACGACAAAACTATCAATAAACTGTGAGACAAATGTAGAACCAGTAGCTCTCAGCCAAATCTTTGAGCTTCCTGTAAACGATCTGAGGAAGTGAAAGACATACACATCTACTAATTGTCCAATTAAAAATGCTACCAAAGAACCGATTATTATCCACAATCCCTGACCAAAAATAGTATTAAATGCCAGATCCATATTTAATATTCCATAAATGGTTTCTCGTTCCATCCAGAAATCTGCAGGATTCAATTTTATAGCAAAAAGCATCATCAGGAAAGCATAACCAATAAGTGCTGCAGCGGTGAAAGACATAAATTTTACACCTTTACGCCCAAAATATTCGTTAATAATATCAGTCATTACAAAAACGACAGGCCAAAGAAGCACACCGGCAGTAAGGTTAAATGAAAGATTACTTTCTCCAAAGAATGAAAGATTAATCGGTTCAAAACCAAGTAATTTTTCCAGGGAAAAAATTTTAACCCCCATAAATTCAGCTAAGAGTGCATTTGCAACAAAGAACACTCCCAGAACATAAAATAGATTAGTACTTTTATCTTTCATTACTTCTTCCGATAATTAAAATTCATTATTGCAAAATATAAAAAAAGCGGTACCATTTTTAATGATACCGCTTTAGTGGAGAGAGATAGGGTCCAGGATTATCTTCTGGTTCGTTCTTTTGAATTATCTTTTTCCATAGTTCTATTGGTATTTACTCTGCTTTCTGTATTTGTGCTACGTGAATTATTTGTATTGACTTTCTTCCTTTCAACACTTTTTGGAACTTGATTATTATTCCTCGTTCCGGGATTCTCTCGTTTTATATCCGTCTTCTGCTGAACGGTATTACGGTTAACTTGACGACTTACATTTGTATTGACTTTATTTTCTTCTTTGGTCTTAAATTCAACTTTTACCTGTCTATCAGAACTTTTTTTATTAATTTCAACTGATCGGTTCTGATTCGGTATTTCACTTTTAGTCGTCTTGTTAATATTCACTTTTCTTTGCGTGTTCGAGTCAGTATTTTTAGTATTCTCAGTTTGCACTTTATCTACCTGCTTACGAATCACATTATTACTTTCATCCTGGTTTCTCTCCGTTTTTATAACATTATCGTTTCTATCCAGGCTTCTGCCACTAACTTTATTATTTGTCAAAACCTTTCTTTTACCGATTTCCACTTTGTCAAGTTTGAGAGTAGTGCTACGATTTTCTCTTTTGATTTCCATTCGATTCAAATCGTTTCTAACGAGTTCATCCCTTTTTAAATCCAGAGTGCGGATTTCATCTCGTTTTCCATAAGCATCTTTATTTAACTCCCGTGAATCACGTACTCTAATCAGATCGCGCTTTTTTATTTCCTGTCCAGATCGAGTCCTTATATATCCCACATCAATTCCTCTGTTCTGAATCCTACCATTGTAATAAACATAATTAGTACGATACTTAGTTCCAGAATAAATTCTATATCTATAATTCGGCGCAACGTAATAATTATAAACATAAGGATCACAAAAACGATTATATCTTACAAAGTGCCAATGGTAATAAGGAGTTGTATAAACTGTGGTAAATTGTATACCAATTGAAATTGAGAAGAATGCATAGGGATTGAGCGGTGCCCATCCTATATAATCGTTGTCGTATCTCCATTCTACCCAGGCAGGAGCCCATTCATAATCAGGATACCAGAGCCATCCATAATAGTCATCATAAAACCAACGACCATAATGGTACGTAATATATCCAAACGGTTCGTATGAATCCCAGTACCAGCCATCGTATGTCCAGATCCATCTTCCCATATTATAAGGCATCCAGTTTGTACGAATAATTGTTGGTCTCCAAACAACTACTCCGTAATCTATTTCTATCCATGTTCCGTAGGGTGCCAGTTCAGTATAGAAATATCCACCCACCCCATTATAATATCCTTTTGCTTCTAAGTTGAATGTTAATGCTGCAAAAAGAACTGCTGAGAAAATTATTATCCGTTTCATTTTATCCTCCGTTAAAAGTTTTACACTTTTATTGAGTCAACGAAAGTGCCAGAAGTAAAGATGTGATTTTATTTGATTTTTTACTGAAAACGAAGATTTTGTGTCCAATTAATTAGACAGAGGTATAGTGAGGTGTATGCGATAAAATTATCTTTTAATTTTTCTTTCTTTCCAAAGGTAGTTACCAAAAGCTCCAACAACTCCGGCAAAAACAATGTAAGGAATCTGAATTATCTCAGCCAAGATGAATTGATTTAATGCTAAATTATTAAAAATTATTTTCCTGCCAATGGAAAGAATATGGAATTCAAAAATGAGTTTGAAAATTATTGAAAGGATTAGGGATAAAATGAATAGAGGACTAAGTAGAAATGAAAAAATAATTTGTGCTATCAAACCGACGTAAAATAGATAAATGAGTATTAACTTCATCACTAAATTCCTATCGCTATAAAATAATCCTTTACTCGCCCATCTTTTTCTTTGCTGGTAAAAGTCACCAACCGTTCTGTTTGAATTCGTTTTCACAACTGCACTTTTATTCAGGCAGAACTTTACTTTGAAATCAGAATCTTTCGCAATTTTTTGCATCAAGAGTTCATCATCACCGGAAGATAAATTCATCTGATCTTTGAATCCCCCAACTTCATCAAATACTTTTTTCTTATAAGCAGTATTAGCGGCATTACAAATTGTCGGATGACCCGAACCAATCAAACCTGCTCCACAAAGCACAAGGCCTGCAAACTCAAGTTTTTGAAATTTTGAGAATAAATTTTTTTCCGAAAAAAATTCTACAGGTCCTGAAATAAAGCCAGTTACTGAATTAAAGCATTGTAATAATGATATCAGCCATTCTTCGTCGTGCAAACAATCAGCATCAGTAGTTACTATAATTTGCCCTCGTGCATTTTCTATTCCATATCTGACAGCTTTTTTTTTATGCGCATTAATTGAATAATCATTCGGAACTGTAAGAACACGGATATTTTTTCGTTTAATATTCGTACTCAAAAGATTTAAAGAATTATCTTCTGATGAATCGTTAACATAAATCACTTCAAATTTGTTTTCAGGATAAATTTGTGACTCAATCGACTTAAGGCTTGAGAGAATATTCTCTTCTTCATTCCTGAAAGGGATAATAACTGAAATGAATTCGTGAGGCAGAACATCACCTGAAGTTGATTTTAAATTCTTTAAGCCCCTGATTATACGAAATAGAAAAGCAAGGTAATGAACTAATAATAATAAAAAGCCAAATAAAAGGATTAATATCAATGGAGAAAAATCATTTACCATTTTTTCTAAGGAACATTCCAACTCCAATCAGAGCAGGAATAAGCAAATTAATAATGAAAAGTAAAATGGCTGCATTAAATCCAACCGAAGCAGTTTCTCCAAACTGTTTAATAAAATAAATTGATGCCCCTTCCCTTACCCCAAGCTCACCCATCGATACCGGAGGAATAACAGTTTTTGTGAACATAATTAAGTTTGCAGCCCAAAAATAGTGCAAGTAATCAAAATGGTTTGAAAAAGCTGAAACAAGTAATGCATACTGTATCAGGAAACAGGAATAGAACAGAAAGGAAATAAAAAGCATTTTGTAAAAATATTTTCTATCAAGATTTTGAAAGGCTTTTAATTTACTTAAAAATGGTTTTAATTTTTCGGAAGACTTTATTTTGGAGAACAATAACGTGTCCCAAAATCTATTATTTAATATCAGCAGAATGAAAACGTAGAATAAAGTAAAAATGAGAATAAATAGAGCAAGCACTATATAAAGAGAGACATGAAAATAATAGTAGATAAAAAACAGGCTGGAAACAGAGCCTAAAAAAGCAACCATAATCAGCGGAAAAAATTTGTCAATCAGAGTTGCAACGGTAACCTGAACTAATGATTTATCTTTAAACTCAATTCCGCGACCGAAATATTCGCCTATTCGAAGTGGAGTTATAATTCCTGCTGAAAGTCCGTAGAACAAAGATCGAAATACTTTTGATTTATTTTTTTCCTTTAAAACCTCTGAACAGGTAAGATTCCACTTTGTAAACTGTAGAAAAATATTAACCACACCTAAAAGAAGCACAATACTAATTATATAAAGATTTGCATTAGAAAATGCATAAATGATTTTATCATATTCAACCGACCAAACCAGGAAATATAACAAACCTAATGCGATCAGAATTTTAGCGATAATAATAAGATTGGTTTTATTAAGCCATTTAATCCGGCTTCCTAAAATCAGAGTATTTTTATTTGTCGATTGCATAAAATCTTATTGTTCAATTTCAAAAATATTAACTTTTAGTCCCTCAGTGCAATTTGTGCACATCGGAACCGATTTTCTGCTGGAAAGAATCTTATTTCTGAAATTTGAATATTCATTCGATGACCAGACATTTGAAAACGATTTTCCATTTAGAATTTCAATTTCATTCACTGCATCTTTATCAAAACAACAAGGGACTACTCTTCCATCCCATGTTATTACCGAAGTTCTCCACAAGGCAAAACAATGATTCTTTATTTCCTTTTTAATTTTGAAAGAATGATTTTCAAGAGTGTACCTTCTATACTTTTTATTTGACGGTAAAAACTTTAGTGCATTTTCATAAGACGAGATCTGCATTGTTTTAAAGACTATTTTGTCTACCCCAGCCTCTTTACAATATTTTTTTACTTCTTCAATTTGATGTTCATTCTGTTTCATCACAATAAACTGAAATTCCACAAACGGTTTCTTCAACATTCTTTCTTTTTTTCTTTTGATTAAAGATCGAAGACCCTCATCAGCTTGCTTAAAAGATCCACCAACACGATATTTTTGATAACTCTCTTCATCCAATCC
>JAPHUI010000122.1 GCA_026193755.1 Ignavibacteriaceae bacterium
AATCTTCTTAAGAAAAAATACGGTGGCTCTGTAAAAAGTATTCTTGAATATCGAAAGAAAATCGGAGAAGAATTTGAACTTGCCGAGAATTTTGCAGAAAAAATTAAAGATTTATCAGAACATATTTTTGAGTTGAGAAAGCGTGCAGGAAATCTTGCAAAAAAAGTATCTCAGCAGAGAACACAAGCAGCTAAATTAGTTAAGAAAGGAATTGAGGAAACTTTAAAAGAACTGGGAATACCAGAACCTGAATTCAATACAGAAATAAAAAATACTCTGGCAGAAAAAGATAAAGGAATTTATGTCGATGGTAAATTCTACAATGCAACATCAAAAGGAATTGATGAGGTAGAATTTTTCATTTCAACAAATTCCGGCGAAGATTTAAAACCTCTTGCAAAAGTTGCCTCTGGCGGAGAAGTTTCAAGAATAATGCTTGCACTAAAATCAACACTTGCAAAAAACGACAAACTTCCTTTGCTGATATTTGATGAGATTGACGTTGGGGTCAGCGGAAGGATTGCTCAGAAAGTTGGTAATGCTCTGAAGAATCTCGCTTCATTTCACCAGGTTATATCAATAACTCATTTGCCCCAGATTGCCAGTCTCGCTGATCATCATTATTCAATAGAAAAAATTGCTCAAAATGAGAGAGTAATAAGCTCAATTAAAAAGTTACCTGAATCGGAAAGAATTACAGAAATTGCAAAACTTCTCAGCGGTGAAAAAATTACAGAAGCCAGCCTGAAAAGCGCCCGCGAACTGATTGGTATAAAGGAATAATATTTGCTTTAATATCTCATTAATCATAATTGATTTAACGAGTTTATATTTTCCTTTATTGATTGTTTAATATGATTAAAATAGTTAAAAAAATTTTACTACTTGTTCTGCCAGTATTGTTTTTGATTACGAATTCTTTCCCGCAAACGATAGAAGAAACGCTTTCGAATATTTCTTCCGGTGCGGTTCTTAAATATACCGAACCTGTGATCGATGCATTTGGTTCAAGTATGAACTCGGGGTGGTTTACCGGACTTCCTTCTGCTTCAAATGGTATTCACGCAAAAGTTAGATTCGTTGGAGTCGGTTCTTTATTTACTAATGGTCCCAGAAATTTTAGTTATACCGGGGCAGTCCGACTTACTTCCGAACAAGTTGATGAGATTCTTGCTGGTTCAGGAATTGATCCCAACATAATTCCGGATTATGAAGAAATAAAAAATGAAATTCTCTCCAGAGAGTGGCAGGTAAATTTTAATGGACCCACTATAATTGGTAATAAAAATGAACATTTAAAGGTTGAATTTCCCGGAGCAGTTATTCAGAACCAAACTATTAGCAGCTATACTTTTGAACTTACCGATGTTAAAGGTTTTCTGAATAATATTGAGCTGCTGCCTTCCCCTGCAATACAGCTTGATGTAGGAAGTGTTATAGGAACCGGAGTGTCTGTTCGTTATTTCCGCGGTATTAATTTATATGATTTGGGCGTAGTAGATGTTTGGGGTGCCGGAATCATTCATAATTTTAATTATTGGTTTGATGACTCGATTCCTATTGATATTGGTATTGGTTATTATTTTCAGAGCTTTAAAGTTGGTGATATATTCACGAATACAGCTTCTCAGTACGGAATATTCATCAGTAAAAAAATTGGGACTCTTATTTCATTTGAACCTTATGCCGGTTTAACTTACGAAACTTCGCGTAGCGAGGTTAATTATAAATACAGGTTCGATACTCCGGCTGGCATTCAGGAACTGAAGATAAATATTGATTATCAGGGAGATCACTCGGCTAATTTAATGCTTGGTTCATCACTTAACATGTCATTATTTAAAATTAATTTTGATTACAAATTTGGTGGTACGCAAACCGGAACTGTCGGCATCGGGTTTGGTTTTTAATTCTCTTTCCTTTTCTTTTTCTCTTCCTGTGACGTAAAGTAAATTTGATTTATCTTTATTGTCACAGAAATGAAAAAAACTGCCTGCTACATTCATATTCCGTTCTGCGATCATAAGTGCATTTATTGTGATTTCTATTCTATTATTACTTCCGATAACATTCAGCCCTTTCTTAAATCAGTAAAAAAAGAAATTAATTATTATTCTAATATCTATTCAGAAGGAAGGGAACTGATATCAATTTACTTTGGTGGAGGGACGCCATCACTGATGGAGCCAGATTACATTCGCGAAATAATAGACACCATAAAAGAAAAATTTAATGTAGCAGAAAATTCTGAAATTACTCTTGAAACAAATCCGGGAACTGTATCATTAGAAAAATTGAAAAAGTTTCGTGAGGCAGGGATTAACAGGATAAGTATTGGCATTCAGTCTTTTGATGATAAAGAATTAAAGTTTCTGACAAGAATTCACAATTCTGAAACTGCAATCGTAACAGTTGATGATGCTTTGCTAGCTGGTTTTGAAAATATTAGCCTGGATTTAATCTTTAATTTACCAAACCAAACCAAAGAGAAGTGGAAAGAAAATTTAAAGCAGGCAATTGAGCTTCCGATTAAACATATTTCTGCCTATAGCTTAATACTTGAGATGGGAACAATACTTAACAAAATGGTTTTGGATGGAAAAGTAAAAATCCAGGATGAAGATTACGATGCAGAGCTCTACTCAACCACGATTGATTTTTTAATTTCAAATGGATTCCATCAATACGAAGTTTCTAACTTTGCAAAACCTGGTTTTGAATGTGTTCACAATAATGCTTATTGGCATTATATGGATTATTTTGGTTTCGGAACTTCTGCCCATTCATTTATTAATAATAAAAGATCGTGGAATTTCTCAAGCCTGAAAATGTATATTGAAAATATAGAACGATTGGGTATTGCTGTCGCGGGCTCAGAAACCATTAGTCCTGAAAAAGCATTGAATGAATTTGTAATGCTTGAACTCAGGAGTTCCGGATTGAATATAAAAGAATTTGGAAATTTGTTTGGAGATTCATGGTTAAAAGAGAAATATCCTTATTTTGAATTATTGAAGAAAAATGATTTTGTACAGATTAGCAATGGTTTAATTAAGCTGACGAAAAAAGGATATGCGATCTGCGATGAAATTTTAAAGGAGCTTTTATAGTCTCATTTTATTTTTTACGAAATGTTAAAAATTAAACTACACTGGCAGATTTTAATTGCCCTTCTGATAGCCGTTTTGTATGGCTTATTTCTTACAGACTATGCTTACCTGGTAACCTGGATTGGGGATCTTTTCCTGCGTGCATTAAAGATGATAATCGTTCCGCTTATTCTTACATCAATTATATCCGGTGTTACAAGTATCGGTGATGCTCAAAACCTGGGAAGACTTGGGTTGAAAACTATTTCTTATTACATAAGTACAAGCTTATTCGCAATTGTAACCGGATTAGTATTTGTGAATCTCATTCAACCGGGAGTCGGCGCTGATTTAGGTCTGAAGAAAAATGTTCCCGAGCTTGCTGCTGCTTCTGGTAATGTTTGGGATATTATTTTAAGAATGGTTCCTACAAATATTTTTGAAGCTCTGGTTTCTTTTGATATCCTAGCAATCATTTTCTTCTCTATATTATTTGGCTTTTTTATAACCAGGCTGGATTCAAAATCAAAAGATTTTTTAACAACCTTATTTAATTCCGGATTTGAAGTGATGATGAAACTCACTCATTTCATCATCCGGTTTACTCCTCTCGGAATTCTTGGAATTGTTGTTGGTGTTGTAGCTGACCAAAGAGGAAATCTGGTCGTGGTATTAGGTAGCCTTAGTAAATATTTTGTAACAGTGCTGATTGGATTAACTATTCATGCTACAATCACATTGCCATTAATAATTCGTACAGTTGGAAAAATAAATCCATGGAAACATTTTCAGGCAATGACAAC
>JAPHUI010000109.1 GCA_026193755.1 Ignavibacteriaceae bacterium
ACCTATTTAAGATAACGATTGAACAGCACAACTGTCTCAAAATAAACAAACTCTATTTTAGAATTTCAGAGAATGCTTTTGCAACAAAAAATTGAGTATTGAGAATGTGTAATTCAAATGGACTAATAATTAAACAAATTCGCAATAATGAATGACCAAGATAGTTGAAGATATTATTACTAATTTTGTAATGAGTTTTTAAAATATCTAAAATAATTGAATTAAATAAAGGAGATAAAGATGGATTTTCTGAAAAGGCTGGATATTCAAAAAAATAATTACGGTTCTTCAACCGGACTAAAATGGAATAAATCTAAATCAGGTGGAGAGATAAAAGTATATTCACCAGTTGACGGAAAACTTGTTGCAACGGTTTACCAGGCATCAGAAAAAGATTATGAAAAAGTTGTGAAGGAAGCTGAAAAAGCATTTAAAGAATGGAGAATGATACCTGCTCCTAAAAGAGGAGAAATTGTTCGACAAATTGGAAACAGACTTCGTGAGTACAAAGAACCTCTTGGCACTCTTGTTTCGTATGAAATGGGTAAATCTCTTCAGGAAGGTTTAGGAGAAGTACAAGAGATGATTGACATTTGTGATTTTGCAGTTGGGCAGTCACGCCAGTTGTACGGATTTACTATGCAGTCCGAAAGACCAATGCACCGAATGTATGATCAATATCATCCACTTGGAATTGTTTGTACTATCTCTGCATTTAACTTTCCTGTTGCTGTATGGAGTTGGAACGCAATGATTGCAGCAGTTTGCGGAGATGTTAATATTTGGAAACCTTCATCTAAAGTGCCGTTGACTGCTATCGCTACTCAGAAAATAATTGCTCAGGTTTTAAAAGAAAATAATCTGCCCGAAGGAATATTTTCACTTGTGATTGGCAAAGGTTCGACTGTGGGAGAAAGAATATTAAAAGATAAAAGAGTGCAGTTGATATCTGTAACGGGATCTACTAAAGTCGGTCAGCATGCTGCGGAAATTGTTGCGGCTCGGTTTGGAAAAACAATTCTGGAACTTGGAGGTAATAATGCCATCATAATAACACCTGATGCTGATCTTAAATTAGCTATTCCCGCAGTAGTTTTTGGAGCGGTTGGAACTGCCGGACAGAGATGTACAACAACCAGGAGACTTATTATTTACGAATCAATTTATAACAAAGTTAGAGATTCACTTCTTAAAGCTTATAAGAGTATTAAAATTGGTAACCCGCTAAATGAAAAAAATCATATGGGACCATTAATAAATACTGATGCTGTAAGAAATTTTGAGAACGCGATAAAGAAGGTTAAAGAGGAAGGGGGAAAAGTACTTATTGGAGGCGAAGTTCTTGGTGGAAAAGATTTTAAATCTGGTTGTTATGTTACTCCTGCGATAGTCGAAGCACAAAATCATTATGAGATTGTACAGGAGGAAACATTCGCACCTATTCTTTACCTGATTAAATATAAGAAAGATGTTGACGAAGCTATTTCATTACATAATGGAGTAGTTCAGGGACTTTCGTCAGCGATCTTTACGAATAACATAAAGGAAGCTGAAAGATTTCTTTCATGCGTCGGATCTGACTGCGGTATTGCCAATGTGAACATTGGCACTTCAGGCGCTGAAATTGGCGGTGCATTTGGTGGCGAAAAGGAAACTGGTGGAGGCAGAGAATCCGGTTCAGATGCCTGGAAAGCTTATATGAGAAGGCAAACTAATACGATAAATTTCGGTTCTAAGCTTCCTTTGGCGCAAGGGATAAAGTTCGATATTTAAATTTATCATCTTGAGGTATTTTTGTAAGGGACGGGAATTTTTTTCCGTTCCTTTTTTTATGTAAAAATTCCATTCCTAATTTCCTTTTTACCATTAAATATCATTCCGAGAATTATTCAGGAATTTTTACCTGAATATTCAACAGAAGTTTGCAATTATTTCTTAAGAGTGTATTAATTCAATAAAGACATTCCACCCTCCTTTCCTACAAGCTTTTGGCAAGCTTTTGGAATAAACCAAACTAAATAAGTTATTTCATCATTAGGTAGGTAGATGACTACTCTGGATTTAAAAAAATTAACTTCTTGCGGATCAGATTGGGAATCCAATCAATATAAAATATTAATAAAAGTTAAAGAGTGGTTATCTGATTTTCATAAAAATAGATTATTTCCTGCTATAGAGGAATCTGTTCAGTTTAATCTTTCACTTGAAGATATTCTCAGGGAAAATATAGAATGTAAGTTATGGTTTGATAATGAGATTAGGACCAGAAAAATAAATGAGAGGATTATGGTATATGAAAAAGCCCACCAGATTGGTAACCAGCTGGATAAGCTTTTGAATTTTATCGATTGGTCTTTAAAACTAAACAAACCGGTTTTGGAAGAGGGGAGAATTATAAAAAATTTTGTTGAGGATAATCTTCTTATAAAAAGAATTTCTACTGTTGAAAAAAATTATCACGGTAAAGGATATTTTACTTTACCTGATAATAAAAATGAACTTTTAAATATTTACTTATACGAAATTATCTGGGATTGGTCCCAGGAAAATTTGTATCAAAGAATTGTGTCTGCCAAAGTAAGATCAATTCATCAAAAGATGATAAAATCTTCAGTGGAAGATCTAATGAGAGATTTTATAGCTCACTCGCAGGTTTTACACGAGCCGGTTATTTTTGTATTTGAGACCGATCTTGATTTTCCATACAACGAAACAATCTTTCCGATTGCTGAAGAAAAACTATTGAAACATCTTAGCTGTTAACGAACCTTTGTCAATTCGCTTGATATATTAATCATATCAGTCA
Organism: Ignavibacteriaceae bacterium; assembly: GCA_026193755.1. GTDB lineage: Bacteria > Bacteroidota > Ignavibacteria > Ignavibacteriales > Ignavibacteriaceae > IGN2. The sequence continues at coordinate 2,807 of JAPHUI010000109.1, forward strand.
CAATAGTCGCTGTTTCAGTCAGGAAGATATCATTTTCTTCATCACTTTTTTCCGGTGTTTCTCCCTTTTCTAATAACTTCAATCCTTTTCTTTTCCGTCTTTCATTCTCCCGCTGAAATTCCTTTTCATCCTGTTCATCTTTTTTCTGTTTTCTTACTTCTTCATTAAGAGAAAGATATTTCTGATTTTTAGATTTTTTGTAATCCTGAATATCTTGGTTAAGATATTGAAATTCGGGATCGTTGTTTCTTCTATTTTCGGAAGATGATAGAAGCCTCGGAATAACTTCACTTAAATTGCTAAATAATTTATAATTAGTTGGATTTATTTTATCCCACGGAAGTGCAGAAATCTCAGAACTTTCACCAAATTCCTGCGGATCGGTATAAGAGGGGAAAGGAATATCGGGAATTACTCCGAGTCTTTGAGTACTACCGCCATTAATCCGGTAATATTTTGCGATGGTTAGTTTTAACTGTCCGAATTTATTCGACCCGTTTCTTGAAACTTTGTTTAAATCAATCAGGTTTTGAACTGTACCTTTACCATAAGTTTGTTCGCCTACAATCACTCCACGCTCATAATCTTGAATCGCAGCAGCAAAAATTTCTGAAGCAGAGGCACTAAATCGATTAACAAGCACCGCTAACGGTCCACTGTAAACAAGTTCAGGATCCAGATCTGCTCCAACTTCAACTTTACCTTGCGCATCTTTTACCTGGACCACCGGACCTTTATCAATAAATAACCCGGTAACATCAATAGCTTCAGAAAGTGCACCACCGCCATTATTTCTTAAATCTATAACCACGCCATCAACATTTTTTTGTTTCAGTTCTTCTAAAAGTTTCTTAACATCCGTCACTGTACTCTTTGAATCAGCATCGCCATTTTGCGTCCCTTCAAAATCGGTATAAAATTTTGGAATTGTTATTACACCAATCTGGTACGGGATTCCGTTGTTGTTAATTTCTAAAATCTTACTTTTTGCTGCCTGTTCTTCTAGTTTTACTTTATCTCGTACGAGGCTAATTTCTACAGGTTTTGCTAAAAGTCCGTCGGTTGCGCGTAATATCT
>JAPHUI010000069.1 GCA_026193755.1 Ignavibacteriaceae bacterium
AAAGAAGCAAAAAACTTAAGTGTATTTGTTCAGGGTGCGTACAGAAGTAATTATGCAATAGTTGGATTTGCAATAATTTCTAAACTATTTGGGGATTCAGCACTCGGAAAAGCTGCAATCATTCTTGCGTTTGCTTTACCTCTTTACAATGTACTTGCGGTTATTATTTTAACAGTGCCATTTAGAAAAGAGCGAAAATTAAATATCAGTCGCACTCTTTTTGAAATAATATTAAATCCATTGATTATAGCTGTAATAGTTGGTCTACCATTTTCATATTTCAAAATAAAAATTCCTTCAGTAATAAATCTTACACTCGGGTTTTTAGCAGAGCTGGCTCTTCCTCTGGCACTTGTAGGAATTGGTGGTTCGTTGAATCTTCAGAACATAAAAAAGGCTTCAGGACTAGCATTCACTTCTTCTGCAATAAAGGTAATTCTCATTCCAATAATACTAACTGCAGGAGGTTGCTATTTTGGTTATAGAGGGATTGACCTTGGAGTAATGTTTATTCTTTTTGCATGTCCAACCGCAATCGTTAGTTTTATTATGGCTGATGCAATGGGAGCTAACAGCAAGCTTGCAGGCAATATTGTTTTAATAAGTACAGTTGCTTCTGTTTTCACGATTGCGATCGGAATTGTGATTCTTAAAGAGCTTTCATTAATTTAATTGAAATTCGAAAGGAGCTTGGAATGGCTAAAAAAATTAGTGACGAAGCTGTAAAAAAAAGTACCGATAAAACCTGGAAAGAATGGTTTTCGATATTAAATAAAGCCGGTGCGAAGAAAATGGAACATAAACAGGTTGCTAAATTGTTACATACAAGGTATGGGCTTTCAGGTTGGTGGTCGCAGATGGTAACAGTTCAGTATGAACAGGAAGTTAAAGGAAGAAAGAAACACCAAACAACTTCAGGATATCAAATAAGTAAAAGTGTTACACTTTTTTCCCCGATTACCAAAATTTTTAATTCCATCAATTCTCCGCTTAAGAGAATAGTATGGTTAAACGATCCTGCGATTACTATAACAAAATCAACAAAGAATAAAGCAATTCGTGGGAAATGGATTGATAAAAAAACAAATATTGAATTTCAGTTTTATCTAAAAGATAAAGGCAAAACCCAGGTGGTAATTCAGCAGAGCAAAATCAAATCAGCAGAGGAAGCTAAAAGAATGAAAACCTACTGGGGTAAACAATTAAATAATCTTAAAAAATATTTAGAAAAGAATCAGAGAATTAAATGAAAGTTTTATTAGATTTTTGTGTTGTTCCAATCGGAGTCGGAGTTTCTGTCTCTGAATACATTGCAGCATGTCAGCGTGTATTAAAAGAAGCAGGGTTGAAGCACGAAATGCATATGTACGGAACTAATGTAGAAGGAGAATGGGATGAAGTTATGACTGCAGTTAAAAAATGTCACGAAGTTGTTCACCAAATGGGAGCGCCAAGAATTTCAACCACTCTTAGGTTAGGAACCCGAACAGATAAAAACCAGTCGATGGTAGATAAAATTAAGAGTGTGAAAGAAAAACTTTAAAAAAGTTAACATAAAAATTTTTCTCAAAGCTTAAAAATTATTTGTGCTATGAAGCCTAAAAAAGAACCGATTGAAATTTTACTCAAGCCTATTAATGAATTTCTTCATCAAGAAGCTAGCGGTGGTATATTATTAATGATATGTACATTCATTGCTCTTGCCTGGGCAAATTTACCCTGGTCTGCTTCTTATCACGATTTATGGCATACCCATATAGCCGTAAAGTTTAGTAATCTTTTAAATTTGGATTACTCACTGCATTATTGGATAAATGATGGTTTAATGGCAATATTCTTTTTTACTGTGGGATTGGAAATAAAAAGAGAATTGCTTGTTGGTGAACTGTCATCGATGCGGAAAGCATCTCTGCCAATTGCAGGTGCAATAGGTGGAATGGTTGCTCCTGCATTGTTTTACATCATTTTTAATTCTGGTAGTAAGGGTGCTAACGGTTGGGGAATCCCGATGGCAACGGATATTGCATTTGTTGTTGGAATTATGGCGCTTCTTGGTCCACGCATTCCTTTAACTTTAAAAATATTTGTTCTTGCCTTGGCTATTGCTGATGATATTGGAGCTGTTCTGGTAATTGCAATTTTTTACACTGCGGAAATCTTTATCACTGCATTGGTCATAGCAGGATTAGTACTAGTATTACTAGCTGTGCTAAATAAACTTGGCACAAAGAGTTTAATTCCTTATACAATACTGGGAATAATACTCTGGCTTGCATTCTTAAAATCAGGTGTTCATGCAACAATAGCAGGAGTACTATTAGCATTTACCATCCCGGCATCTTCCAGGTACAATACACAAAAGTTTTCTGAAAAAGTAAAGGCTCTTATAAACAAATTTGATTCAACCGGTAATCTTGGAGAAAACGTACTAAGCAATCAGGAACGCCAGACTGATGTTATGGCAATTGAAGAAAGTTGCCAAAAGGTTTTGACTCCCCTACAGAGATTTGAGCACGGACTTCATCCGTGGGTTGCATTTTTTATAATCCCGGTTTTTGCCCTTGCAAATGCAGGTGTAACGCTTGCAGGTCTGGATATACTTGTGGCATTGTTCAGTCCGGTCAGCCTTGGAATAATCATTGGACTTTTCATTGGAAAACAATTTGGAATTTTTGCATTTTCATTTGCAGCGGTTAAGCTAAAACTGGCATCACTTCCTGAAGGAGTGAACTGGAAAAATCTTTATGGTGCTGGAATTCTTGCTGGAATTGGTTTTACGATGTCTTTATTTATAGCAGGTTTAGCATTCAATGATCCAGCATTACTTGATCTTTCAAAGATTGGGATTTTAACCGGATCGCTGCTTTCAGGTGTTGTTGGATTTGTGTTCTTGAAATCATCTAAAGCAAAGAATTAATTCCAAACTGTCATTACGAGGAGCTTGCAACGAAGCAATCTATATGTAAAAATTTTCATTAAAGATTGCTTCGTCATCCCGGTAAATCTGTATTTCTCGCAATGAATTTTTCTGTTCTACTCAATAATTCACTATAAATTATCTTCAACTCTTTCTATTTTTGAGTAATCATTTTTAATCGAAATCAATAGGGAGATAAAATGCATAAAGTAGTTTTACTTAGACACGGTGAAAGTACCTGGAATAAAGAAAACCGATTTACCGGATGGACAGATGTTGATTTATCCGAAAAAGGAATTAATGAAGCACACAAAGCAGGACAGACACTAAAAAAAGAAGGATATACTTTTGATATAGCTTATACTTCAGTGCTAAAAAGAGCAATCAGAACTTTATGGATTACACTTGATGAAATGGATTTAATGTGGATTCCGGTTATAAGAAACTGGCGACTGAACGAAAGACACTACGGCGCTTTACAGGGATTGAACAAAGCAGAGACAGCACAAAAATTTGGCGAGGACCAGGTAAAGATCTGGCGAAGGAGTTACTCGACACAGCCGCCTGCTTTAGAAAAAACTGATGAAAGATATCCCGGCAAAGATCCACGCTACACAGACTTAACTAAAGATGAACTCCCATTAACTGAATGTTTAAAAGATACAGTTGCCCGCTTTGTCCCTTATTGGGAAAAAACCATTGCACCCACAATTAAACAGGGCAAGAAAGTTCTTCTGGCTGCACACGGGAACAGTTTAAGAGCATTGGTAAAATATCTTGATAACATTCCCGAAGATGAAATAGTTGGCTTGAATATTCCAACAGGTATTCCACTGGTTTATGAGCTCGATGATAATCTCAATTCTATGAAAAGCTATTATCTAGGTGATTCTGACGAGATTAAAAAAGCTGCAGCGGCTGTAGCTGCGCAGGGAAAAGCTAAGTAAAAATTTATAACGGGGAAATATTTTGTGCGATAATAAGAATCGGATATGCCCGGTAGAAAAGGCAGACAGTCTTGATACCAGATTTCGAAGGTGGTTCCAGAATCCGGAGAAAATTTTGAAGCCATATATTAAAGAAGGTATGACAGTCCTGGATTTGGGCTGCGGCCCTGGTTTTTTTTCTGTGGAGTTGGCTAAAATGGTTGGCTCGTCCGGTAAATTAATTGCCACCGATTTGCAGAAAGGGATGCTTGAGAAATTAAAAGAAAAGATTAAAGGAACACAACTTGAAAACCGTATTACTTTGTACAAGTGTGAAGAGGATAAAATAGGTCTGACTGAGAATGTTGATTTTGTTCTGACTTTTTACGTCATACACGAAGTCTCTGACCAAGATAAGTTGTTTACCGAAATTGAAACTATATTAAAACCGAACGGACAGATTTTAATTGTAGAGCCACCGTTCCATGTTTCAAAGTCTGCGTTTGAAAATACTATTCAAAAAGCTAAGGCTGTTGGATTTACAGAAGTTAAAAGACCAAATGTGCTGTTTAATAAAGCGGTGATTTTGAGAAAGAAATCTTAAATGCTTGCTTTGAAGGGGAATACTAAATAATAATACTGAATGCAAAAAAAGCATCTATTTATCTTTCATCGAAGAAAATTAGCCTTGACTTTATGATTTTCATTAACCATTTTCTTGCAGGGTTTTAAACAATTAATGCATCGGGAGTCTCTTTTATGCTGAAAAAATTAACCTTCTTTTCAATTGCCTTCCTACTTTCAATTACTTCTTTAAATGCTCAAACAGTTTTTGGAAAATATGCCGGAGAATTTATGGCGATTGGTATTGGCGGACGACCACTCGGTATGGGAGGTGCATTTACCGGTATTGCAAACGATGTAACCGCAGGCTACTACAATCCTGCTGGCTTAGCAAATATAAATTATCCACAGCTTTCACTTATGCACTCGGAGCAATTTGGTAATCTGGTTAATTATGATTATGGCGCAGTTGCAATTCCATTTCAGAAAGATATGAGTTTTGGTTTAAGCGTGATGAGACTTGCTGTTGACGGAATTCCTGATACACGAAATGCATTAATCGATGGGCAAACAGGCCAGCTGATAAGTGACATTAATAATATTTATGCTCGACTTGATTATTCGAGAATAACTGAGTTTAGCAATCAGGATTGGGCTATTTATTTAACCTTTGCTAAAAGACAATGGCAAGATTTCTATTGGGGCGCCAACATAAAAATTATAAGAAGAGATATAGCTGAGTTCGGTGCAACAGGAATTGGATTTGATATCGGTGCTTTCTGGATGCCAATTGAAAATCTTTCAGTCGGTGGTAACCTGCAGGATGCCACAACAACCTTAGTTGCTTGGAGTACCGGTACAAATGAACTCATTTCACCAACACTTAAATTAGGAAGTGCATACAGGATTACAGGAATTCTAGGCGGTTATATAATGCCAGCAGTTGATTTTGATATTAGATTTGAGAACAGAAGGTTTGCTGCTCAATTTAATGTCGGACCAGTCAGTTTTGATGCACACGCCGGGCTTGAATGGAATATAGAAGATTTAGTTTATATCAGAGGCGGATATAGTGATGTTAAACAGTTTACAGTTGGAGCTGGTGTAAAACTTCCAAAACTAAACATCGATTATTCATTTGCCCGTTTTAGCCAGTCGGAGCTAGATAGACTTCCGGATTCACACAGGATATCGCTTATTCTTACTCTTGAAGAGCCAAGGTTTATGAGGGATTAAATCTAAGTTTCCTTTTCTGCTTTTTTATTTACATCAATTAATTTATCTACTGTGCTTAAAAGTACTTTGTTACTAACTGGTTTTGTAAGATAGATATTGGCTCCGAGTTCTTCTGCCTTTCTTTTATTTTCGCCGTATGCATGGGCTGAAAGACAAATGATGGGGATGTCTTTATAACCTGATTTCCTCTTCAACTCTTTAATTAAATCCACACCGGAATAACCATTCTTCAAAGAAATATCCATAATAATAACTACATATTCTTTTCCATTTAATAAATCAAACATTGATTTTTTTGAATCGCAAAAATCAACATCAAATTTTTTTCTCAGGATAAGTTGAAGATATTTTTGGTTTTCAATTTCATCTTCGACAACCAGAATATTTGGTTTATTAGTCATAATTACAAAGCTTGTTTTTTTTAAAAACTATCCTTTTCTGAATAAGAATTACACTTCGGATCAAACAATTAAATATAAAATTTAAAGGTCGCTCGAAACATTCGATGTATCTACCCCTTTATAATTTGGTGGATAAGGTCCCTGATCAGGAACTTTCCGTGTGTTGTTAATAATAAAAAATATCACGAGTACAACTATTACTACTATCGTCCAAATCGTATTTTTATGCAAGTTATAAAAATGTGTTTTTTTTTCTATTTCTTTTTTCCTGGCTTGTTTACCGAAAACGTCATTTGATCTTGATTTAATATTCTTCTGTTTTTTAGACATAAATTCTATCTAGATTAATTCTTACTTAAAATATTTACTATAATAATATAATTCTGGTTGTAAATGTAATGCAATAATTAATATCATCCACATAAATATTTATGCAGATTCCAAAGAGACCACAAGATTTCAGAAATAAGCTGATTCAAATTGGATATGAAACTTCCCACAATAGGTACGATATATTATATAGAGGATAAAAAGTTATCACTCGGTAATAATTCAAGTAAATTTTACGATTCTGCTTATGTTATTAGGTAAGTTACTATAAAGCAAAGAGGTAATTGTTGACTAAGAAGAAATAACAATATTAGCAACCAAATCTCTCACGAGGAATCAACAAAAACATAGTATTAAACAACCCTTATTTATACTTCATTAACTTCTATTTTGTAGTAAATCTTTCAGGTCTTTTACACTGATACAGGACAATTCGAACTACCCAATTCCTTATTCTTTACAGATATTATTACAATAATCGTGAAAATTCGTTGGTATGATAATTGTTTTTGCTTTACTGCATTAATAATACAAAGCGGTTGAGTCGGGGGTTTTTATTGTACCAAATGATATAATTTATTGATTAAACTGAATGATTATATCTATATTTAAAAGTTAATTAATTATTAAACGAATTATTCGAGGACATTGATGCTAAACAAAAAAAATTTTTCTGATAAAACAGGGAATGCTCTGGTTGAAGCACCTGGTATGGCAGCAGACGGACTTGAGGAAGAACTTGATAGTTATTCAAGATCGGCTGTAACCAGGATAAGATTCAACGTTGTTATAAAACCTGCAATAATTTCTTTAATTGCTCTCATCGTTTCATTTTTTCTGGATGTTTCTACAGTCCCGATTCTCGGTGATATAACTTTTGATCTCGCAAGAACATTATTTCCAGGATGGCAACCGCCAATTGACACTTTTGAACCATACAGCTTTTGGTGGTTACCTGTTGCAACTTACGCGCTCTTTGTTTTCATTGCTTATCTTGCTTATAACAAGTTAAAAGTCGAAATTATACGAACACCGGCTTCAGAAACTATTGACAGAATAATTGAAGCCTCGATGAGTGTAATCGACTCGATTGCAACTGCCCTACCTCTAATTGGTGCAGCAATCCTTCTTGTAAGTATAAAACTGGGTGAAGAAGTTTTTCTTGGAATATCGGTTCCTTTTGAAATTAAGGCTCTGATAGTTCTGGCTATTGGAAAATTATTTGAACCTGTCCTGGATCAACTCGGTGTTGATTTTCAGAATGTTGTTAATCACGTAAAAGATATTCGTGATAAATATTTCTCCCGAATCCAGATTGAAAGTTCAAAAAGTCTGATGAAACAATTCAATCAAACAGGTCTTGGTGGTGGTAGCGCAGTTTCAATACAGGATCTTGAGAAGTATAAATCACTTGTTGATGAATCAACAAAGTTAAGTGAAATTGTGCGTAAAAATTTCATAGCTGTGAGCGATATGATGGAGAAAATGAATTCAATACAGCAAATAAGCTCAGATAAGATTCAACAGCTAAACGTTCTTGCTAACTCAATCACTCAGGCATCATCTTCACTTACAGATGAACGTACTCTGGTCGGGTTAAAACATCTTGAAGCAATTGTGAAAAAGTAAAGGCAAAAGATGACTAAAAAAGAACATGACAGTAAATTTGTTATTTACCAGGTACTATACATTTTTGTAATTACAGTGCTTGCGCTCAAAGGGGCTAATCTGGATTTGCGAAGAGTTGCTCTTGAAGAAGAAACCGTTCAAGTAAGTGTCCGTGATTCACTAATGGCAGTTTTAGACTCATTATATTCTTTGGGAATAGATTTTTCTATCAAGATTGATCCGAACGTGGTAGTTGAAAATGAAGAAATGAAAAAGCAGCTTGCAGAAATGAACAGAAAACTTGAAGCTGTTAAAGATTATGTTCCTCCACCAAAAGAAAAGCCAAAGGAGGAAATAAAGGAGGAACAATCTAAACTACAACTTCCAATTTCATTAAAACAGACATTCATTCAGAACACATGGAACATGGCTAAAAACAGTGGTAACGTTCCTACTACTCTATATGATCCGCGAGATCGTTCAAAACCGATTGTTGTAATCCCTCCGGGTAAGGAAGTTAAGTTTGATTTAACAGATCAAACCGAAGTAATAGTTGCTTTCGGAACACAGGAAGAGCGTGTAAAAGTTATTCCAAATAAACCTCCTGAAATTAAAATCGAAAGAGTTACAACAAAGATGAATGCTCAGGATATTTATGTTCGGGAGTTGCAGCGAATTACTGCATTTACAGTAACAATTATAGATGTCAGACCGGAACAGCTTAAAGTAAGCTATTCCGGACCTATCTCAGTGTCGGGCCCACAAAAAGATGCTAAAGGAAATATGGTTTATAACGTATCCCTTAGGATTGCAGCCAACGAAAATCAATATGATGATTGGGTTGATAAAAACGAAGGCTTAAGAGAAGCCGACGGCAGATACAAAGCAAATTTCTTCTTTATTGTGGTTGATGAGAAAACAAAGGACAGGGTGCAAGTTGGAGACTCATTTTTCTTTACAGATTTTGCTAAATAAAAACCAGGTATAATAAAATGAAAGTCAGGCACCTTTTAATATTTTTTGCGTTTTTTCTAATTGTATCACCAGCTATAACTAATCTTTTTGCACAGGATGATGAGGAACCTATCCTTTATTTTCAAATGGAACCATTGGATGATAGCTTGTTTATTCACATTCAGCAAGCATTATTTATTGATCCCCCGGATCCTAAAGCTGAAATTATAGCAGACCTAAGAGACCCTAATAACCAGACGATTTCTATAAAGGGTGCACTTTACCCTTTCCTCGCGTTATCGCCGGAACTAAGAGCTCTTGTTCAAACCTATCCCTTCAAAATAAACCTCGAAGAAGAGATTAATTACAGAAGTGTTTTTACAAGAGTTATTGAGAAGATTAAAATAAATAAGATATTGGACCCCCCTACCAAGCAACAAATATCTTCATCAACCTGGTACGTGAATCCTTTCTTTCAATTGTTCGGTGGAGAAAGGCTCGGGGTACCAATTAAAAAAGATATTGGACTTTCTTTCGGAGTACTGACAAAATATGAAGGGCCATTAAATACCAACTTTCTTGAAGCTAACTTTCATATCCTGGGAGTTTATGGAGGTGCATTCACAAATATTGATGCAATTATAACTTCTCTGAATGATAACAATCATAACAATCTAATTTTTTCCAACGGCTATCAGATTGGTTACGTATTTCCACTTGGTAACTTTTTCGAAATTAATTATCTGAGCACAATATCGGATTTTTCTGAATATCAAAGAGGACAATACCTTGACTCAACACATGCTACTGTAGTTTATAATCCTAATGGGACAGTAAAATACCAGGCTTGGCTTGTTGAGGGATCATTTTTAAACTGGGAATTTAGATACCCTGTGAAGTTACTTGGTGCAACAAAGGGAAGGGTTTATGTAGGACAATATTTAAGCGAATGGCATTTTGGTTTTGATTTCAGAGAAATGTCACTTGCAGGAAGTACATTTGATTTTCAATTCGACGCAATGACTCACAGCGAGCACAGACAACCTCAATATGTAATGACATTATTAGTCCAGAAAATTGCAGAAAGCTGGGCATTTAGTGCTTTCTCAATTGGTCCATCTTTGATCATGTCCCGATTAACCGATGGAAGCTTTGGTGTTTACAAGATTTTTGTAAATATGAGATTCAAAGTCGGATCATCACTATAATTAACAATTTTTTCAAGTTTAATTCTCCCCGGCAATTTCAGTCCGGGGTTTTTTATTTTAAATTCTTAATTAAAGAATCTTCAACTACTTCCCTATTTTAGAATAATGAAAAACGAAATTATTCTCTGGATCAGCAGTATTATAATTGTATTTTTAATCGGTTATGTTAAAAATGTGACTGATAGTTATTACCCTGTTACAGGTACTTTTGGGATTGAAGGAAAAAAAGTTTCTTATAAGCTCGATAAAGTATGCTTCGATAAAACATCTTATAAAAATATTATACTAAGTGATTTAGAGGGAATAAAAGGAAAACTGATCTGGAAAACAGATTCCCGGCAACAAGAAAAAGAATATCAAAAAATTGAAAAAGGACTGGAGTGTGATATCTCTCGTTTAAAACCTGGGCGAAAAATTGAATATAAAGTCGTACTCATTTATGGTGAAAGATCTTCTAAAATCCCAAAGGACGGTTTTATAACTTTAACATTTTGGGGAAATATTCCATCCGGAGCTAAGGTGCTAACCTTTATTTTTCTATATGGCGGTTTACTTCTTTCAATACGCTGTCTGCTTGAGCTTTTTAATAAAAATAAAAACTTA
>JAPHUI010000024.1 GCA_026193755.1 Ignavibacteriaceae bacterium
AACTTTTGCAAGTCCATCAGCTACATCTGCTTCACCATCTTCTTTAAAACATTTGTTAATAACCTGAATATTTCCATCTTCCAGTAGTTTGTACTCAGCAGTTGTTCCGTAAGCACACTGATCCTGGAATGAATTGGGAATTTTTGCAATCTCGTACCAAAGTCCGATGTATTTGTTTAAATCAACCTGGTTTACGGTTTGAAGTTTTGGCAACTCTTTATCCTGAGAAAAGTTATTTTGAAAAGAAAAAATTATAAAAATCATTATTATAAAAAATTTTGATAGCATATTTTTAATCCTTTAAATTATCGTTTTCGTGAATATAATTTATATGGAGTTTATGAAAATAAGTTTTCTAATCATTTCATACCTCAATTCATAGGAACTTCAATTAATAAAACTTGCGAATCCTCATTTGCTGATATCGATATTTCTTCTGTTTCCCAGATTCCCATTCCATCTCTTTTAGACAAAGTTTCACCCACCGCAGAAACATTACCCTCAATCAGGAAAATGTAAACACCATTTCCTTTCGTGTTTAATTTATAATTAAGTGATTTATCTTTTTCGAGATCAGTCATTGAAAGATATGCATCCTGATTCAACCAAAGGTTGCCATCGCTTTTATCAGGTGATACTATCTTCAACAATTTATTTTTCCTTTTATCTGGATCGAAGTGCTTCTGTTCATATCTCGGTTTGTGTCCTTTTTTATCAGGAAAAATCCACAATTGCAAAAAGTTTGTTTCCTCTTCTTTAGAGTAATTAAACTCGGAATGAAATATTCCTGTACCTGCAGACATCACCTGAATTTCATTAGGAAAAATAACACCTTCGGATCCCGTATCGTCTTTATGTGCTAATCCTCCTTTAAGTGGAATAGAAATTATTTCCATATCATTATGAGGATGTGTTCCAAAACCTTGAGCTGGTGTAACGAAATCATCATTTAGTACCCGCAATGTTCCGAAGTTCACTCTTTGCGGGTCATAGTAGTTTCCAAAGCTGAAAGTGTGATTTGTCTTCAGCCAACCGTAATCAAAATATCCCCTTGAATCTGCCTTGTGAATTATCTTTTTCATTTTAGTATCCTTTAAAATCATTGGATGAACACATTTAATAATATAAAAGTTCTGTCTTCGTATAAGATGTTAAGCAAATGCTATTAGGTTCATTTGTTAAATATTATCGCGGGTTAAATCACACCTTATATCAAATACCGTAAGCTTTTTAACAATCTTGAGAGCTTTATTCATTTTAGATATGATATTGTGTAGATCATTATGATATAGTATATTTAAGTAAGTATAATAATAATAGTTATATACTATATAAAAAGATAGTATTGGTGAAATTATGCCAGAAATAAACTTTAAAGGTAAAAGATTTAATAGTCCTGTTGAGCTTTCGCTTTCGATTATTGGTGGGAAATGGAAAATACCTATCATTTGGAGATTAAAGGAAGGCTCAATGCGGTATAGTGAGCTTCGAAGATCTTTATCAAAGATTACTCACAAAATGCTAACCCAACAGCTTCGCGAACTTGAGCAGGATGAGATAATTAAAAGGAAAGTTTATCCTGAAGTTCCACCAAAAGTTGAATACAGCCTTACTCTATTAGGAGAATCGGTACTTCCAGTAATTGATTTATTGAGAGAATGGGGCGAGCAATATCGCAATGTTTTTGATAAATAGCTTACCTTTTAAGAATTGTATAACTGCCCTTTTGAACTAATTCCTTCCAATGCCGTCTATATTCAGTAATATGTTTTTTCCGTTCTTTGGAATGGTTATTTTTCCGGGCGATTTATATCAGTTTTGACACGGAGTTTACGAAAATGTTTTCCCACAGAGATCAAAAAAAATATCTTGAAACACTAAAAAAATATGAACGGAAATTTACCCGTCAGGAATATAATGAATACAAAATTTTCATTAAAAGAGATAAGGATGAGGAAGAATTTGACTCAGTTACCATGAAACGGCTTAAAGAGTTGCACGATAAATATTATGAGCCGGTCAACACATCGAAATATGATAAATTCTTTAAAAGTAATCCGGATAGTAAATCAGATCAATAATTTCAGTAACATTACTTTTTTTGTTTACAAATCGAATAGTAACTAATTTTGATTTTCTTTTTTAAATGAGGAAATAATGAATCTAAGAACCCTTCACAGATTTTATGCTGCAGCAATTTTTATCATATCCCTGATCGTGTACTTTATGACTGCTCAACCCTCAGTTTCTTTTTGGGACTGCGGAGAATTTATTGCCTCAAGCTATTACCTGCAAGTGCCTCATCCTCCGGGAGCCCCGTTCTTCTTGATTCTTGGTAATATTTTTTCAAAGATACCTTTCTTTTCAAATATTGGATTCAGAGTTAATATTATTTCAGTTCTCTCAAGCGCATTTGCTGTATTCTTCCTCTATCTTGTTGCAGTAAAGCTGATAAACAATTACAAAGGAAGAAGGCCGGAAACGCTTCTCGAAGCTGCTACCACATATACCGCCGCAGCAATCGGAGCTCTGTCATTTTGCTTTAGTGATACATTTTGGTTTAATGGGGTTGAAGCAGAAGTGTATGCTTTTAGCACATTGCTTGTAGCTGCTATCACTTATTTGATAATAAGATGGAATGAGCGTGCTGATAATAAAGATAGTGAAAAATACATTCTCGCTATTGCATATCTGGTGGGATTATCTACCGGAGTGCATCTAATGAGTGTGCTGACTACAGTTCCAGTAGTGATGGTAATTTTCTTTAGAAAATATTTAGAGGATGAAGAAGCGCTGAAGAAAACCGGTTATATTTTACTGGTTCATGCTGGGATTATACTGTTGTTAGCTTTTGTGTGGTGGGCCGGAGAGACAAGCAAAATCGCACCAACGGCTGACCAGTATAAGGATTTCGATACAAAATTTAAATTGATGTTTGTTGGTATAAGTGCTGTAATTATGGGAATTTACTGGCGAAAAGTTTTCAGCAGGAATTCTTTTTATGTACCGATTATAATTGGTGGAATAGCACTTTTTGCAGTATATCCTGGTGTGGTTAAATATCTTCCTGCTTTAATGACCGCAATAGGTCAGGAAAATAATTTTGTAGAATTAATTGTATTTGTTTTAATTCTTGCTTTGCTTGGTTATGCAGTACATTATTCAATAAAAAATAGTAAGCCAACACTACATCTGGTTTTTATGTCATCGATTTTCATTTTAATAGCCTTTACTACCTTTTCGATGGTGATTATCCGGGCGAATCAAAATCCGCCAATGAATGAAAATGAGCCGAATACTTTTCCTGAGCTGGAAAAATATCTTAATAGAGAACAATACGGTGATTTTCCGACATTTAAAAGGCGATTTTCAAATGAACCTCATCAACAGGGAATATATACAAATTACTCCAGTGATCTGGACTTCTTTTATAGGTACCAGATGAATCATATGATGACGAGATACTGGCTTTGGAATTATGCCGGACGCGAAGGCTGGGTTCAGGATGATGGTGCAGATGTCGCCCCATTTAATTCTGTCGCAAATATTATAGGTAAAGTTATAGCTGTTAATTTCAATGGTAATGTAGACTATTCCTTGTTCGGCATTCCATTTCTTATAGGACTTTTCGGAATTTATTATCATTTCCGGCGAGATTGGAAAATGGCATCTATCTTTATGGTGATGTTTATATTGATGGGATACCTGACTGCTTTCTATCAAAACCAGCAGCAGCCGCAACCAAGGGAAAGAGATTATTTTTATGTGGGAGCGTTCTTTGTTTTCTCCATTTGGATTGCAATTGGTGTACGCGGTCTGGTTGATCTTGCAAAAGAAAAAATAAAAAAGAAATCTTTCGCTAACGCAGCAGTTTTTGCAATTCTTGTTTTTACTTTCATTCTTGTACCTGTAAGAATGTTGCAGGCAAATTACTTCACCCACGACCGTTCAAGAAATTGGGTGCCATGGGATTATTCATATAATATTCTTCAAAGTGCACTACCCAACGCCGTTTTATTTACAAATGGTGACAACGACACTTTTCCTCTCTGGTACCTGCAGGATGTTGAAGGGATTCGAAGAGATGTAAAAATTGTCAACCTAAGTCTTTTAAATACTGATTGGTATGTAAAGCAACTAAAAAATAACGACCCATACCATGTCGGTACTGTCAGAATCAGGATTCCGGATTCAAGAATTAACCCGGATGATTTGAGACCTGTGCAATGGAAACCGACCGACATTACTATACCTACTCCCAAGATTACAACTCCCGAAAAGCTGTCTGAAAATATTGAAACACAAAAAGCCGCTTATCAGGAACAACTTGATAAAATCATAAAAAAATATGCTATCAAGGATACCTCGGTTCTTAGTGCCGGCAAGTTAACGTGGAAGATGCCCAATACTTTATCATTTGGTGACGTTAAAGCAATTCGTGTTCAGGACATTATGGTTAGGGAAATAGTTGAAGCAAATAATTGGGAAAGACCGATCTGTTTTGCTGTTACCTGCTCTGATGATAGTAAAATTGGTCTGCAGGATTATTTAAAGATGGAAGGAATGA
>JAPHUI010000193.1 GCA_026193755.1 Ignavibacteriaceae bacterium
AGACCACTTGTAAAAGTTAATTGTTCCGCACTCCCGGCAAATCTTATCGAGAGTGAATTATTCGGACACGAGAAAGGATCATTTACCGGTGCAACATCAAGAAAGATTGGAAGATTTGAATTGGCTGATGGAGGTACAATTTTCCTTGATGAAATTGGTGATTTGCCACTAGAGCTTCAACCTAAAATATTAAGAGTACTGCAGGAAGGCGAGTTTGAAAGAATTGGTAATCCTAAAACGATAAAGGTTGATGTTAGAATAATAGCTGCAACAAATCGGAACTTAAGCCAGGAAATTAAAAATGGAAATTTTCGTGAAGATCTTTATTACAGGCTGAATGTATTCCCAATAACTATACCTCCTCTCAGGAAAAGAAAGGAAGATATTCCTCTTTTAGTTAATTACTTTGTAAATAATTTTAGTAAAAAAGTAGGGAAGAAAATCGATACAATTTCGCAAAGTATGATTGAAAAATTAACGGAATATAATTGGCCGGGAAATGTTCGTGAGCTCGAAAATATAATAGAGCGTGCAGTGATTACAATTGAAGGAAATAAGCTAACATTGAGTGAAGTATTACCTAAAGTAACTTCAACTATTAGTTCAGATGGAGAATCCAAAACACTTGAAGAAGTAGAGAGAGAACACATCATTAGAGTTCTAGAAAAAACCAACTGGCAAGTGAGCGGAGATAAAGGAGCAGCTAAAATTTTAGGAATGAAACGCACCACACTCGAAGCCAGAATGAAGAAATTAAACATCGAAAAAGGTTAAATAACTGCCAGCATTTTGGCATCTGACGATATATTGGCACCACACGATACTATTGCTTTAATCACCTTTAGCCCTCAGCAAACAACCTAACCGTTTATACTATATTAGAACCGTTCGCACCTTACCAAAGTAATTGGCAAACCAATTGTATTTCTTTTTTTAAGAGATCAAATACAAAGAATTCAAAAATGGATGATTTAATTAATTATAAGAAGAATGAAAAGAGGTTACTGACAGAAATCTCTACTAGCTGCAATCCTATACTGGTCGAAGTACGAGCTGAATGGAGTGGGGGATCTCATTTAATGGACTTAATAATTAACAAGATTGAAGAAGAGTTCAGGCACCAGATTAAAGTAGTAAGAATAGACTTTGAAGTTCACAAAGAATTGTTGAGCCAATTTGGAATAGAAAATGCTCCGGCACTTTTGCTTATAAGTAAAGGACAAATAATCGAAGTAATAAAAGAAACTTTATCACGAAAAAGTCTTGAACAAATTGTACGTAATCTAATAAACAGAAATGGTTCTTCAATCAGAGAAAAAAAATCCACTAATAGCTGAATTAATAAATAATAATAATTAACAAATTACCAGGAGGTAAATAAAATGAGGTATCTTAAGAAAACCCGACTTATTCTGGTTCCTATGCTGATATTGATTCTTTCTTCTGCACTATTTGCTACAGAACCACCAAAATCGGCAAAAAATGTTGCCAGTTCATATAACAATTTCACAGTCTTCACAAAGGATAAATTATCACTCATCGAAGACAATTTACTTACAGGAGTTAAATCAAAGAATTCCGGATTACAGACAAGCTGTGCCTATTTCCTTGGTGAGATGAAATCCAGTTCGGCTATGATTCCTCTTCTCAGACTTGCTAGAAACGGCGCGACAGAAGAAGCACGAATAATTGCTGGTCTCTCGTTGTATAAAATTCATTCAAAAATAGGGATGTACCAATTGAAAGGTATTTCGGAAAGAGATGAAAGTGAATTGGTACGTAAAGTATTCGACAGAATCTATAAGAAATACGTTAGCGACAATTACTCGTTTGAGGAAATGTAATTGGCACAATCAGCAAAGGAACAATAAAGATAAGGAGGAAGACAATGTCGAATCTGAGTAATGAAAGTATGGGTCAAAAAGAAAAAAAGAAATTCGTTTTGTTGATAATTCTTTTTTGCTCTGTACTGTTTTTTAATGAGGCAATTGCCCAAAATGTTCCTGTTTCTGAATTGACCCGTAATAAATATGCACTTCAAAACTTGAAATCAGCCTTATCATCCGAAAACTGTGGCATAAAACGAAGCGCTATTTATCTGATAGGAAAGCATAAAATTGCAGAAGGAGAAATTATTCTTGAAAAAATGCTTCGGACAGAGAAGGATCCCTGTTCAAGGATATTAATCACTCTTGTTCTACTGGAATTAAATGAACCAAAGGGGCTAGTTGCTCTTAAGGAACTTGCAAAGAGTGATTTAAAAGATGAGACAAAAAAATTAGCAACATTTACATTCAACGAGTACCTGATAAATGATCTGGAGTTCGGAGAAGAGAATCAAAAATAATATTGATTCCCAGGTAGGAATTATTGAAGAAGAACGAGAGGAGAGATGCGGGCTACAAAATCAGCTCATCTCTCCTATTTCTTTTATTTACCAATAATATTACTAAAGGGTTGTAGAGCTTTACATAAAAAAATACATTTATCTAACAATTAAGGAAAATCAAAATGAAGTTTTTTATAAACACTTGTGTTATTTGCATCCAACTAATATTTACCT
>JAPHUI010000267.1 GCA_026193755.1 Ignavibacteriaceae bacterium
ATACTTCCTGATGATACTACAAATGTATACAGCATTAGCAGGGACAAAAAGAGAATTGGATTTAGTAGTCTTTTTTCCACTATATCTCCTTAATTAGTTAATGGATAATTGTGAATTGAATTAAAAAAATGATCATCTTATTAATAGTTTCCCTTTCAATAACAATAAGAATGTATTTGCGGTTAGAAAATTCTAGTCAAAAATATAATTTTTCTATAAATAAACAAAAAGATTCACAATTATTTATGACCTGTAATTTTTTATGAGGCTCATTCGTAATTATCATTTATTTAGCTCCGAAAAGTTTTTTAAATTCTTCGGAGTTATCTATTTCTTCAATTCTTGATTGTTCATCATCCGAATGACGATGAGTAAATAATTGCTTCGAGAAATTTTCGCTTTTTATTACCTCACAGCTGCACACGCGGGCAAACTGCGCTACGTTATTGTCTGATGTTACAACAATTATATTCTTAGGATTTTTACTTCTTTCAATTTCATTTTTTATTTTATCATCAGCAGTTTTACTTCCGGAGTACTTTATTTTTATACCCATGACTTTAATTTCGTCGTTCACGTGACCATCAAAGTGTAATGAAACCATATTTCTTCCGGTTGAAAAATACCTCCCGAGTAAAAATGCAAGCTTTTCCCTGCTTGCCTGCCTATTATTTCTTTGCAGATTTTTAATGGAAGGAATCTTTCCAATTAAGTTATTTCCATCAATTATAAAGTACTTCATTAATTATCAGTCATTTAATTCTTCATTGTTCATTCTTAATTATTGACCAGTTTATCTCGTATTGTAAAATTGATCCTGTTTTGTAACCTTAAGATCCTGTAATTGAGGCGCTTTGACTCTTATTTCAAATCTGAAGCCGGTGTAAGTACCAATAGGGTTCCAGGTAAGATTCATAAGCCAGCAATGAAGATCTTTCGATATCCTTACCTGCGGTGCAGCGAATTCCTTCTGCTCAAAATCGTAGCTTCCGGTAACATCAAACTTCCAGCTGCGTGTTAAACTAAAACTTAAACTACCGCTAAGATTTGAATAAGTGGTAGACTGTTCCGGAGTAGGACGACTTAAATTATAATTATATGTTAACGATATACTCCAGGGAATTGTAAAATCAGGATTCTGCTGATCGTATATTCCCTGGTAAACACTTTTACTTTGTTCATCAGCAAGTCCAAATTCATCATCATTCTGACTTTTTTCTTTTTCCGATGAAGCAAATTTTTCACCCGAGATATTTGTGGATATTGAAAAATTAAGTCCTGTTAGTCTCAACAATCCTTTACCGGCATCAACAAGATATCTATTTATCCGGGAAGTAGTTCCCTCATAATCATAAGGAGTAAATCGAGAGGAACCGGAAAAATCAAATAAATCACTAACTTGCGTTCTAAAGTTAAGACTAACATCCGCAAAGTTTAGCGAATCGGCAGCAAAATTATATCCCGTTCCCATTGTAATATTAAGCAGCTGTATTTTTTTTTCTTTTGATGTTGTATCTGTTGGATCAACTAAAGTTTTAAGTTCAAAATTATTACCGACGGAAAAATTTAAGTTCTGTTGTTCACCAGCGCCTGCTCCACCATAGACCTCTTTTTGGTATTTGTTATAATTAATCACTTCTCCATTTGCGGTAATATACTGCCCATAATAACCCCATTTTGGCTGTGAGAAATCCGGGCTGTAAGTATAGCTCAAACTTGGTGTTACCGTATGTCTGATCGCATTAATACCAAATGAATTAATATTAAACATCCCATAAAATTTTGTGGAAGTACTTAAGCCAAAGTCGAAAGTATTAACAGTACTAATTTCTTTCAAATCATTAGTAATTAACGAATCGCTACCTGTCGAAGAGCTTACAACATATTGCTGAATCTGTTTGTTATACCATTTTGAATCGAACCTGAATCTTGGTGCTACAGTAAAATATCCAATCTTTGGTGACATATCTGCAGTTACAGTATGCTGAAATCCGGCTCTTATATCCAGATCACCACCAACTTTATTTCTTCTGTTTTGGAACTGACCTGAATAGGAATAACCAAATAATTCGTACCAGTTTCTGTCCGTTTCGCTTGCAGAAGATCTGAAAGGATAACTCTGAGCTTTTTTAAATAAAACACTTGGAAGAACTTCGTAAATATCATTTGTCTCATTAAGAATTTGTCTTCTGTTGTAATTTATAGAAGCACTGTTTCCTGATTCATCCCACGTTTTTGATAAAGTTGCATTCGAAATTATTTCATTCCTTAAAGCTTGATTGAGATCATATGTACCATTTTGAAGAAAATTTCGTGATGCAAACTCGAGCTGAGCATCAAGTCTTAAAGTAGGTGTAAAGATCTGACTATGAATTAATTTCATTTGCCAATCAATTTCTTTACTGTAATCAGGGTCGGTTGTTTCTCCTTGAGTAAAATCTCGGTATGACCCTTGTAAAATTCCATTATAATTGTAACGGTTTGCATATCTGAAACGGGAACCCAATCCATAACTTCCACGAGTGTGTAATCCATCGTTCCATTTAAATCCATATAATCACTAATTGCCCAGAAATAGCCAAACCTGCTTATGTACGATCCGTAACGCGCATCACTTCCGAATACAGGTGGAATTATGCCGGATCTTCTTCCTGACTGCAATGGTACTACAATAAAAGGTAAAGGTACAGGAAACGGCACACCACCGAAATTGAGCCATATCCATTCAGCGACAAGTTCTTCACCTTGTATCATTTTCATTTTAGGTGAAGAGAAATAATAATGAGGTTCTTTTGCATCGCAGGTAGTATAAGTTCCGTCTTTAATAAAATAAGTGTCTTTGGTAACCTTTTTAATCTTTGCACCATAGTAAAAAGCTCCTTCTAGTTCAGTATCCGCAGCCGAGAGAGAACCCTGACCGGTTTTAAAATTATATGTCATCCTCTTGCCTTTATAAGTCTCACCATCTTCAGACAGCACAGGTGTGCCGACAAGTTCATCAGATGTTGAGTCTTTAGGTGTTCCAATTGCTTCAATTTGATAATTAGTAAAATCAACAACAATGTTTGCACTTGTTATCTCAGATTTTTTATAGTCAATCTTTGCATCTCCGTAAATAGACATTTTCTTTTCTTTTACAAAAAAGAATAGTGAATCCGTTCCGCTGGCATAAACAACAGTATCAATATCAGATTTCTTTTTCTGTTCAATAGTTTTAATCGAATCAGATAGATTGGTGGTGAGAGTATCAGGCAGGTTGGTTTTAAGTGTATCATTCTGCTGCGCAAGTGCGCCCAAACTTAGAAAACCAAATAAAATTACATACAGAACGATTTTCATATATGTAAGATAAAAATATGAAATGATTATGGGTA
>JAPHUI010000226.1 GCA_026193755.1 Ignavibacteriaceae bacterium
AAAATGCCGAAGCTTGTAATTGCCTGTTCAACTATTGCTTCTGAGGGAATGGTTGTTCATACAAAATCTGATAAAGTAATTGCAGCACAAAATGCAGTGATGGAATTTTTACTAATTAACCATCCACTCGATTGCCCTATTTGTGATGAAGCCGGTGAGTGTAAACTTCAGGATTATGCTTATAAATACAGTGTTGGTGAAAGCAGATTTGTTGAAGAAAAAGTTCACAAGGATAAAAGAGTTTCTCTCGGTCCACGAGTAATGTTTGATGGGGAAAGATGTATATCCTGCTCGAGGTGCATAAGATTCTGTGATGAAATTGCAAAAGATCCCGAACTTACTTTTATTAAAAGGGGTGACAGAGTTACAATCGTAACTTATCCCGGTGAAGAAATGGACAATCCTTACTCAATGAATACTATTGATATCTGCCCTGTTGGTGCATTGACGAGCAGAGATTTCAGATTTAAGGCTCGTGTTTGGGATATGTCATCAACAAATTCTGTTTGCATTGGTTGTTCGCGTGGTTGTAACACAGAAATTTGGGTAAGGAATAATGAAATTTTAAGGTTGACACCACGTCACAATGAAGAAGTTAACAGCTACTGGATGTGTGATCATGGACGAATTAATACCTTTAAAAACGTTAATGCTGAAACCAGAATTGATTTACCTCAAATTAGAAAAGAAGGAAAATTAGTTGAAATAAATTGGGATGATGCATTTAATGAAGCTGCAGCAAAACTAAAATCATTTACTAAAGATCAGATTGCTGTTATTGGGTCTCCTTATGTTACTTGTGAAGATAATTATTTGGCGGCGAAGTTTGCCCGAACTGTTCTTGGAACAGGAAATATTGATTTTATTCGTCACATTGATCCATCTTTTGCAGATGATATTTTAAGAACTGAAGATATAACTCCAAATTCACTCGGCGCTGAAATAATTGGTGTTAAGCCATCAAAAACCGGACTTGATATAAAAGGAATTCTCAATTCCATTAAAGAGAAAAAAATAAAAGCTCTTTACTTAATTGAAGATGATATTGTTGAAGCATTCCCTGAATTTGAAAGTGCAATAGCAGGACTTAATTTATTAATTGTGCATGCAACAAATCACAACCGAAGTACAAACTTCGCGGATTTGATTTTCCCTGTTGCGACTTTTGCAGAAAAGAACGGGACTTTTGTAAATGATTCGGGAATGATCCAAAGAATACGACCAGCGGTCTCTGTTAAGGAATTAGACAGGGCACTGGACGGAATGAGTATGAGCAGGCTTGACAAGTTTGGAACTAAGTTTGACAGATGGGCTTCTGGTAAAAAAATGGATGCTCGTCCTACCTGGCAAATTTTAGTTTCACTTTTTAAAGTAATGGGTAATAAATTAAAATTTAATATGGCTGAAGAAGTATTCGCTGAAATGAGTACATCAATTGAAGCGTTTAAGGGATTAGATTACGATGATGTTGGTGAGCTTGGAGTAAAAATTAAAACAGAAATTTCAAATAAAGTAAAAGTGTCCTGAAAATGAGCATACTTGAAGTTGTAATATTTGCACTAATCAAAGTTGTCATAATCGTAGCTGCAATGCTGGTGACAGTTGCCTATCTTGTTTACTTTGAAAGAAAAATAAGTGCATGGGCACAGAACAGAATCGGTCCAAACAGAGTTGGCTGGCATGGGTCACTGCAACCATTCGCTGATTTATTTAAATTGGTCTTAAAAGAAGATATCGTTCCAGATAAAGCTGATAGAAAAATTCACGCACTTGCACCTATCATCGCATTGCTGGTTGCGTTATCTACTTATGCAGTAATTCCATTTGGTCCTGATTTAACAATTGGAAGTTATACAATTCCACTTGTAGTTGCCGACGTAAATATTGGAGTGCTTTTTATTCTTGCATTAACTTCGCTTGGTGTTTATGCGATAACTTTAGCTGGTTGGTCATCAGGTAGTAAATATTCATTGCTTGGTGGAATTCGTTCTTCAGCTCAAATGATTTCTTATGAAGTATCAATGGGATTTTCGGTTGCAGGAGTTCTTCTGCTTGCCGGATCACTCAGACCGGTTGCAATTGTTGAAGCACAATATGGCTGGATGTGGAATATAATTCTTCAGCCAATTGGATTTATTACTTTTCTTGTTTCTGCATTTGCTGAAACAAACCGTTTACCCTTCGATTTACCCGAAGCTGAACCTGAACTTGTCGGTGGATTTCACACTGAATACAGCAGTATGAAATTTGCCGGATTTTTCCTTGCTGAATATGCAAACATGATTATTGCAAGTGCATTTATAGTTACACTTTATTTAGGCGGATGGCAAATACCTTACATTGAAAAACTTGGACTTCCATCTGTTATTGAAACTTTACTTTGCCTTGGAGCGTTCTTATTTAAGATGGCAGTTTTGCTTTTCTTCTTTATTTGGGTAAGATGGTCGTTTCCTCGCTTCAGATATGACCAGCTTATGAATCTTGGCTGGAAAGTAATGTTCCCGCTCTCATTAATTAATATAGTGTGGGTAGCAGCTCTGATTATGATATTTGGATTGTAGTAATGATTTTGTGTAGAGATGTGCTGGATTTATTTCTATTATTAAATTAGAAAATATTATAAAGGAAATGGAAACTAAAACTAAAAGAAGACGAATTAAAGATCTCAATTTCTGGGAAAAAATATATATTCCTGAACTCATTAAAGGATTATCTCTTACTCTGCGAACTATGTTTAAACCAAAGTTTACAATGGAATATCCCGAAGTAAAATTTGATCCGCCGGGTTCATATAGAGGCAGACCCGTATTAGTTCAGGAAGAAAATGGTGTTGAAAGATGCGTTGCTTGCGGATTGTGCTCAAGAGTTTGCCCGGCATTGGCCATTGAAGTCCAGGCTGCCGAGACAGAGCTAGAAAAAGAGAGATACCCGGAAAAATTTGAAATAAATATGATAAGATGCATTTTCTGCGGCTTTTGTGAAGAAGTGTGCCCGGAAGAAGCAATTGTAATGAGCAAAGATTATGAGCTCGCTTTTACCAACAGGGAAGAGGCTATTTATGGAAAAGACAAACTTTTAGTCCCCGTCAAAAACCTCCAGGACCGTATCGATTTCCTCCGACAATACAAGTAGTTGAACTAATCAAATTAATTGCTTTAATTACGATTGTATGTTTAAACCATTAAACATAATGTTTTGTTTTTTTCTGTTTTTTACTGTTTTTCCTGTAAATGCTGAGGATAACTTCAAAGTTTTTGTGCCGGAATTTATTCCAAAGGATGCCAGCTTTGAAATATCAATAATTACTTCAAAAAATTTTCCGGAAGCCGAAAAGCTCGATATTTATTTTTTCCCCGATTTTTCATTAACAATTAACGAGATAGAATTAAGAACTGATAAGGGCGAATACCAGATATCTTTGAATAGTGAATACTTACAGAACTATTCTGAAATTTCTCAGAAAGTCAGTATTGACTTAACAGATACTTCTATCATTTCTCCGGAATCATTTTTTGAGATTATTGTTCATTTAAAATCACGGAATGCAAATTCAAACATTCTGAAATTTTACTCCGAATATACTATTAGGAATGAAATACTCGGTCATTTGAAGATATCGAATGAAAATTTTGATACTGATCGACCCGACCTTTACAGACTCTCGTTTAATTATTTCGAAAAATTCTATACTGCCGAATCTGCTGCAAGATTTGGTCAGAATTCTTTTTTAAATATTCCATTGGAATATAATTTTGAAGAAGACCTCGCTGCGGAATTCTGGATAAAATTTAAAAACTACAAATCAACTTTTTTAGAAATTGTAGATTGGGAAACGAACAGAGTTGAATATTATTTATCATTGAATGAAAATCAAATGCTTGCAGTTAATTCCCGGTTGAAAAATGTTTTTCAATTAAAGCCTTCGTTTATTTCCTCAAACTGCTGGTATCACTTTAGTATTGTTTTTGATAAGAATAAATCACAACTATCTTTTTTATGCAACGATGAAGAGTTTGCAAAACTTCAAACAAATAATTACTTAGACTTTAATAATTTTTTATTCCACTTTAAGAATAGTAATCCTTCAGGAAATTTCAATATTGATCAATTCAGATTAGTAAAAGAAAATGGGTCTTTATCAGGGGTAGTTAAAAACAGAAATTATTCTTCATATTCTGACGATAGTTCCGGTGTGTTTCTGCAAATTAATTTTTCAGAAACTGAAATTGAAAATTTATTGGGTCAAAAATTAATTACTTACGGAGGAATAAAATTAGTAAAATCGAATGCACCAATTTTCCCACGAGCTCCGAAAGTTGATATCAAATTGTTAAATAGTTTTTTTGAAGTTGATTGGACAGGCGGCGATTACAAGAATGCAGATTATTATGTGCTGGAAAGAGCGATTGGCAGCAATAGTTTCGAGCAAGTTAATCGGGAAGAAGCTGATAACTCCGAAGAGAAAAGCTATTCACTCCTAAGTGAAAAACCGAATCAATCTGAAATATTTTATTTCAGAATTAAACAGGTTAATAAAGACCGCTCAGTAGTTTATTCTGATATTGTTAAAGTTGGGCAGGGTGATATTGAAGATATTATTTTAGGACAGAATTACCCGAATCCTTTTAATCCGACTACAACTATAAAATTTGAGCTGCTTCAGGATACTAATGTTGAAGTTAAAGTTTTTAATCTTGAAGGAAAAGAAGTTGCTCTTTTGCATAATGGGTTTCTGAGCCATGGTGTTCATCAATTTGAATTTGATGCAAAAGGATTATCATCAGGGATTTATATTTATCAGGTTAAAACTCCATTTTCCATCAAATCACATAAAATGATATTTGCAAAATAAGGTCCTTAATTAAACCTGATTAATTCGGATAGAAATTAATATCAACTAATATGCTTTCAAAAATTCTTTCCAGCGCGACGTACGGAATTGATGCTTACCTTGTTGAAGTAGAAACAAATGTTGAAAAACAGATTCCGGGATTTATAATTGTTGGTTTACCTGACAATGCTGTAAAAGAAAGCAGAGAAAGAGTTACTGCGGCAATTAAAAACAGCGGTTTTGAATTTCCTCTAAAAAAAATAACTGTAAATCTTGCACCAGCCGATATAAAAAAAGAAGGAAGTTCCTTTGATCTGCCGATCGCAATCGGACTGCTTTCGGCTACAGAATTAATTGAATCGGATAAATTGACAGATACTGTATTTCTTGGTGAACTCTCGCTCGATGGAACATTGAGACCAATTAAAGGTGCTCTTCCAATAACAGTTGAAGCAAGAAAGAAAGGGATTAAGAGAATTATTTTACCTCTAGTATCTTCTGTTGAAGCATCAATTGTAGATGATATTGATGTTTACGGTGTTGAGAAGTTGGCAGAAGTAGTTGACTTTCTTAATAACACATTAGAATTAAAAAAAGTCAGGTCGGATAAAAGTGAAATTTTTTCAAGAGTAAATAAATACCATCTTGACTTTTCTGATGTTAAAGGTCAGGAAAATGTGAAACGAGCTCTTGAAGTTGCCGCTGCTGGTGCGCATAATATAATAATGATAGGACCACCAGGTTCAGGAAAAACAATGCTTGCAAAAAGGTTACCAACCATTCTTCCTCCATTAAATTTTGATGAAGCACTGGAAACAACAAAAATTCATAGTGTAGCAGGAATACTTTCCAGAGATACTGCTCTCATTACAGAACGTCCATTTCGAAGTCCGCACCATACTGTTTCGGACGCAGCACTTGTTGGCGGTGGAAGTTTCCCACGACCGGGAGAAGTTTCTTATGCACATCACGGAGTTTTGTTCTTAGATGAACTACCTGAATTCAAGAAAAATGTTTTGGAAGTACTAAGGCAGCCGTTGGAAGATTCAAGGGTTACAGTAAGCAGATCAAAACTATCTTTAGAGTTTCCGGCAAACTTTATGCTTGCCGCTGCTATGAATCCTTGCCCGTGCGGTTACTTTACTGATCCGAATAAAGAATGCACTTGTACTCCTCCACTAATTCAAAGATACATGGCAAAAATTTCCGGACCACTTCTCGATAGAATAGATATACATATAGAAGTTCCGGCAGTTAAATACAAAGAACTTGCAACCGAATCGCCAGGAGAAAAATCAGAAACTATAAGGAATCGTGTAATTAAAGCAAGAAATATTCAGCTTAATAGATTCAAAGAATTAAAATATATTTTTAATAATGGTGATATGGGATCTAAGGAAGTAAGAAAATTTTGCAAATTAGACCAAGCAGGGGAAGAATTGCTGAAAATGGCAATGACAAAGTTAGGGTTATCTGCAAGGGCTTATGATAGAATTTTGAAAGTTAGCAGGACTATCGCCGATATTGACAATTCTGAGAATATTCTACCACAGCACGTAAGTGAAGCCATTCAGTACCGAAGTTTAGACCGCGAATTGTGGAAACATTAGACCTCAGATTACCTTTTTACAATAACTTGCATTTTTATCCTTAAAAAAATATATTTGATGCTCGGTTTTTGCATAATTGGGCGGACGCCGGAGTTGGAGAGCCGGGGCGGACTGTAAATCCGTTGGCGAATGCCTTTGGGGGTTCGAATCCCTCGCCGCCCACGGAATTTTTAAATAGAGTAAAAATTTTTTTAGCGTAGTCTTCTAATTCTTGATATCACAACTGAATAGATATTTTATTTATTAGCGTTAAGGTTAATTTAGTTACGCATTATTTTTAAAATCAATTAACCTTTTGATTGCTATGTTCTTTTATTTTAGTTAAGGCGGGAGTAACTCAGTTGGCTAGAGTCACAGCCTTCCAAGCTGTTGGTCGCGGGTTCGAGTCCCGTCTCCCGCTCTACACATTGCTGACGTAGCTCAGTTGGTAGAGCACATCCTTGGTAAGGATGAGGTCACCGGTTCAATCCCGGTCGTCAGCTCAAAGAAAAATATTTTAGGAGTAGGTAATGGCAAAGAGTAATATAAGACAAATAATAACATTGGAAAGCACAGCTGGTACAGGGTACAGATATACCACTACAAAAAATAAAAGAACTCATCCTAGCAGAGTTGAATATAAAAAGTACGATCCCGTTGCTCGCAAGCATGTAATATTTAAAGAAACTAAATAATACGTCAGTAGCTCAATTGGCTAGAGCAGCGGTCTCCAAAACCGCAGGTTGGGGGTTCGAGTCCCTCCTGACGTGCAACCATTAAGAGTGATAGTGATATGAAAGAAAAAATAATAAAGTTTTTTGAAGATGTAATGAAAGAGATGAGAAAAGTAACCTGGCCTACAAAAGCCGAACTTTTTGAGTCTACTAAAGTTGTAATTGTTGTTTGTATTATTCTGGCTGGATTTACCTATGTCATTGATATGATTATTAACCAGGTTATAAAAGGAATATTTTAGGTTTTTGTAATGGAAGCAAAATGGTATGTCGTCCGTACTTTTTCAGGACACGAAAATAAGGTTAAGCAATTTTTAGAAACTGAAATTCAGGATAATGAGCAGTTAAAATCTAAAATAAAAGAAATTCTCGTTCCGACTGAAAAAGTATTTGAAGTTAAAGATGGTAAGAAACGCAGCAAAACAAAAAACTTTTTTCCGGGTTACATTTTAGTTCAGGCAGAACTTGATAACCAGGTAAAGGAATTTATACTAAGAACACAATCAGTTATGGGATTTTTAGGAACCGGCAAAGTTCCAAATCCTCTTCAACCGGAAGAAGTTAGACGGATTGTTGGCAGAATTACTCAGAATGAAAGTACCGAAAGAATGGAAACCATTTTCAGGAATGGTGATCTGGTAAAAATAATTGATGGTCCATTCAACAATTTTAGTGGAACAGTTCAGGAAGTGAACGAAGAAAAAATGAAAATGAAAGTAATGGTTTCAATTTTTGGCAGAAAAACTCCGGTTGAAATTGATTTCGTTCAGGCAGAATTAGAAAAATAATTTTATTCGTTTAAGGTAATAACAATGGCAAAAAAAATTGATAGTTTCATAAAATTACAAATACCTGCTGGTAAAGCTAATCCATCTCCTCCGGTTGGACCTGCGCTTGGTCAAAAAGGTGTTAATATTATGGAGTTCTGTAAACAGTTTAATAGTAGAACCCAGGATAAAGATGGAATGATAATTCCGGTAGTAATAACCGTGTATTCAGATAAGTCATTTACTTTTATTACAAAAACTCCTCCAGCGGCGGTTCTTTTAAAAAAATTGACTAAGGTTGAAAAAGGTTCACCGGAGTCAAACAGAACCAAAGTTGGAAAAGTATCTAAAGCGCAGCTTAAAGAAATTGCTGAAATAAAAATGAAAGACTTAAATGCATTTGATCTTGATCATGCAATGAGTATGGTCGCAGGAACAGCTAGAAGTATGGGATTAACTGTAGAAGACTAAGAAAATTAATTATAGATT
>JAPHUI010000352.1 GCA_026193755.1 Ignavibacteriaceae bacterium
ATTTCCTGCTTTATTTGTAACTGTTGCCTGCGGAGCAATAAGTGGATTTCATTCAATTGTTGGAAGCGGTACGACTGCAAAACAACTAAACAAAGAATCTGACGGCCGAATAATTGGTTACGGTGGAATGCTCATTGAAGGAATGTTGGCTGTCTTATCTCTCATTGCAGTTGCATCGATGGTAAATGAGGAATTCATAAATCTTCTTACTACCAAAGGTCCAGTTCCAGCATTTTCACTCGGAGTAGCAAGATTCATAAATGCAATTCCTGTTTTGAATATTTCAATTCCACTTGCGGAAACATTTACAGCTTTAGCAGTATCAGCTTTTGCGTTAACTTCATTAGATACAGCTACAAGGTTAGCAAGATTTATGTTCCAGGAATTTTTTGAATCAAAAGAAAAATCAACAAAGCCTCTATTAATCACAAATCGTTTTGTAGCAACTGGGATTACAGTAGTTGTTGGTGCTGCACTCACTTTCAGTGGTAAAACAATGTCCATTTGGCCGGTATTCGGAAGTGCAAATCAATTGCTTGCGGCACTGGCTTTACTTGCATTGACGGTATGGGTTGCAAATCTTAAAAAAGGGTATTTATTTGTTTTAATACCAATGTTATTCATGTTCGCTGTTACTCTAACCGCACTTGGAATGTTGGTCTACCAAAATTTTATGATAGATAATTACACCCTTTCTATCATTTCGATATTGCTTTTCACTTTGGCTGTATTGCTTGGAATAAAAGCTTACAGTGTTCTTATGAATGGGAGAGAATTAAGTAAGGAGTTTATAAAATAAAGGTGATTGCTTCGCTAAGCTCGCAATGACAGGTTCGTCATTACAAGAAGCAAAGCGACGAAGTAATCTAAAAATATTATGGAGTACTGATGCGCGACAAAGTTCTGAAAATCTGGCCAGAAATAAATTGGATTCAAAATAAAGAATTAAGAGAAAAAACACTCGATTGCTGGGTATATGCAATTGAGAATTCAGTTCTTACTTCAGAAGATCTTGAAGTAATTCCATTTTCACTTTTAATTAAAGATTGCAAAATCACATTTATGAATCATAAGCGGACGGCGGTTCAGCTTTCTGTTGAGATTGCAAAAAGAATGAAAGAAAATTTTAGTGATGAAATAAATATCGATATGGACTTACTGATCTCGGGTGCAATCCTAATTGATGTTGGCAAATTAATTGAGTACGACAAAGTTGATGGAAAACTAACAACAAGTAAAGCAGGAAAAATTTTACGTCATCCTTTTAGTGGTGTGGCAATTGCTGACCGTTTTGGTTTGCCTCCAGAAGTTCAGCATATAATTGCTTATCATGCAAAAGAAGGTGATGATGCGAAAAGGAGTATTGAAGCGATTATTGTTCATCACGCAGATTTTGTTTCATTTGAACCTTTCAAAGCTTAGGAGTCCCGATGTCACAAAGTCTTGTCGAAAAAATCGCTCAAAAATATGCTGTTGGTTTATCACCTGATCACGAAGTTCATTCTGGTGATTATCTGATGATTCAACCTGCTTATGTGATGACTCACGATAACACCGGTGCAGTCATTCCGAAATTCAAATCAATCGGTGCAAAAAAACTATTTAATCCACGACAGGTTGTTCACACACTCGATCACGACATTCAAAACAAATCAGAAAAAAATCTTGAGAAGTACAAAAAAATTGAAGAATTCTCAAAACAAATGGGAGCTGATTTTTATCCAGCTGGTCGTGGAATCGGTCATCAGATAATGTGTGAAGAAGGATATGCCTTTCCCGGAACAATGGCAGTTGCTTCAGATTCACACTCAAATATGTACGGCGGACTTGGATGTTTGGGAACTCCAATTGTTCGAACAGACGCAGCTGCAATCTGGTCAACGGGAAGAACCTGGTGGAAAGTTCCGCCGATTGCAAAAGTTGAGTTGACTGGAAAACTTCAAAAGGGTGTAACAGGAAAAGATGTTATCATTTCTCTTTGCGGATATTTTAATAATGATGAAGTTTTAAATCACGCAATAGAATTTGTTGGTGATGGAATTCAATATCTCACTATTGAAGAAAGATTGACAATTGCAAATATGACAACAGAATGGGGTGCACTTGTTGGCTTATTCCCTATCGACGAAAAAACAATAGAATGGTTAACAAAAAGAGATAATTACATCCAGAAAAGAGGACTTGAAAGAGTTTTTTCTGACTCGGATGGAAACGGTAAACACCCGAGAATAAATGACAAAAGAATTTCTGAACTTCAAAAAAATATTATTAAAGCAGACACCGATGCATTTTACTCAAAAGAATTAAAGATAGATTTATCAACAATAGAACCTTATGTGTCTGGACCAAATTCTGTTAAAGTTATGAACTCAGTTTCGGAGCTGAAAAAGAAAGGCTTAAAAATTAATAAAGCTTATCTCGTTTCCTGTGTTAACAGCAGACTGGATGATATAAAAGAAGCAGCAGAAGCTGTAAAAGGAAAAAAGGTTGCTGAAGGAGTTGAGTTTTATATTGCCGCTGCATCGAGCGAAGTTCAAAAAGAAAGTGAAAAAGCAGGTTACTGGCAGACATTGATTGATACTGGTGCAAAACCATTACCTCCCGGCTGCGGTCCCTGCATTGGACTTGGAACCGGATTGCTTGAAGATGGCGAGGTTGGAATCTCTGCCACTAACAGAAACTTTAAAGGAAGAATCGGATCGCCGAATGCGTTTGCATATCTTGCTTCTCCTGCAGTTGTTGCAGCTTCTGCTATCGCAGGCAAGATAGACCTGCCTGACCGGCAGGCAGGTCTTGATTGGGATAACGGAAGCAAAAAAATTAAAGCTGAAATTAAAACCAACAAAAAGACCTCGTCTAAAAAATCATCAGTAAAAATTCTTCCTGAATTTCCTTCAGTGATTGAGGGAAATCTTTTATTCTGTCATCAGGATAATTTGAACACAGACGGAATTTATCCCGGCAAGTATACTTATATGGATGATTTCACTCCCGAGCAGCAAGCTGAAGTTGTAATGGAAAACTATGATCCCGAATTTGGAAAAATTGCTAACAAGGGTGATGTTGTAGTAGGTGGATTTAATTTTGGAACAGGAAGCTCACGTGAGCAGGCTGCTACTGCTTTTAAGTATAAAGGAATTGCCTGTGTTATTGCCGGTTCATTCAGCGAGACTTATGCACGTAATGCAATTAACAATGGCTTTTTAATTATTGAGTGTTTTGATTTGGTAAATGATTTAAAAGAAAAATATGGTAAAGAAAAACTCACCGTGCAAACTAATAAAAAAGTTAAAATAGATTTTGGAAACTCTTCAATCACTTTTGATGGGAAAGATTATTCAATTGACCCTGTGGGTGAAGCTGCGCAGGAATTGATCATCGCCGGTGGTTTGGAAGAGTGGGTGAAGAAGAATCTTTAGTTATCAATCTTTTAATTGAAATGTATCTACAATATTTGGTTCAATAATACGTAATGGCAGTAAAAGATATTTTCGACAAACCCTTTGATGAAGGAACGATAGCCAAACTTGAAATTTTCCAGAAGTATTTTGAAAGTTGGTTGCCAACTTTTATAATGGGAAAAATTTCAAGACCAATTCAAGTGTTTGATCTTTTTGCTGGTAGTGGATATGATAAACATGGTGTATCAGGGAGTCCGATTAGAATAATAGAAGTTGTAAATAAA
>JAPHUI010000140.1 GCA_026193755.1 Ignavibacteriaceae bacterium
GTTGAAGACAATTATGATGTAAGAGAATTTATTAAAGACGCATTAGGCAATGAGTTTCAAATAGAGGAAGCACAAAATGGAGAACAGGGAGTAAGAAAAGCAGAGCAGGTTATTCCCGATCTAATCATAAGTGATGTAATGATGCCCAAGATGGACGGAAATGAACTAACAAAAAGATTGAAGAATGACGAAAAGACAAGTCACATCCCGATAATTTTACTCACTGCAAAATCAGAACAGCAAAGCAAGCTTGAAGGACTTGAAACGGGAGCCGATGATTATCTGACAAAACCATTCGATACAAAAGAGCTTCGAGTAAGAATAAATAACCTGATAAGTATCCGAAAAAAATTACAGGAAAAATACAGCAAAGGAGATTTTATTCCTGTAAAAAAAATTGAAGGGAAGAAGCTAAGCGATCTTGATGAACGTTTTATGTCTAAAGTAATGGAAGTAATAGAAAGCCACATATCTGAAGAAGAATTTTCTATTGAAGAATTTGATAGAGAAATAGGTATGGGCAGGGTACAGATATTCAGAAAAGTAAAAGCATTAACAGGCAAATCCCCCAGCAGAAATATAAGATCGATAAGACTTAACCGCGCAAAAAATATGATTGAGGAAAAGAAAGGTAATATTTCAGAGATAGCTTACTCTGTTGGTTTTTCAAGTCCTCAATATTTCACACGATGTTTTAAGGAGGAGTTCGGCTTTCCACCAAGTGATTTAATTAATTAAATCTTTTCAATTCGCCCAGGAATATTTTCAATCACACCTAAAAAACAATTCATTTTCAAAGAATTGTAGCATAAGTCCAAGCATTTGTAGCATAATTCCTATGTAGTGCCGCTCTCTATTTTGTTTATTGGCATCGAACTTTTTAACTAAATATTCATCAAAAAACATTAAGGAGGATTTAGTATGAAAACTATATCCCTATTTTTCATCTTGTCACTATCTTCTGTACTTGCACAAAACTGGCAACTTCAGTACGATGGTTTAGATGATTATTGTACAGTTCCAAATGCTGAAGCTCTTTTTTCAAACCTGGATGTGTTTACAGTTGAAACCTGGATTAAAGCGTCCGATTTTTCAAATGGACTTATCTTTCTCCATGGAAGCTCAGCTGAACTTTTATTCGGAATCCTTCCTGACGGTACTTTAACATTCGGTACAGCATTTGTGACAAGTGGAACATTAGTAGCATCGTTGGCTGGTGCATATCCTGCAGATGGAATGTGGCACCACGTTGCATGTGTAAGAACAGGAACAGGTGTTGGCCAGGGAAAAATATATATTGATGGGGTTGATCAAACTGACCCTGGTAATAATACTACCTCTCCAACCCTTACATTTTCTGGCGACTTGTATTTCGGTGTAGGTGTATTTTTGTATTTTCTAAATGGATCAGTGGATGAAATCCGCATCTGGAGTATTGTCAGAACCCAGACACAGATTAATAACAATAAGGACGTTCAGCTGGCAGGAAATGAAACCGGATTGATTGGTTATTGGCAGTTTAATGAGGATTCGGGTCAGACGATTTTGGATAGCCAGACAAATGGAACTGTTCACGACGGAACTTTGGGGGCTGATGGCAATGTTAATTCAGATGATCCAACCAGAATTCAGGATTCAGGGTTACCACTACCTGTTGAACTTACATCCTTCACTGTGAACGTTAACAGGGAAGGTGATGTTATGCTAAATTGGAGTACAGCAACTGAAGTTAACAACCAAATGTTTGAAATTGAAAGAAAAGATGTTGAAGGTTCATATTCAACCATCGGCTCTGTAGAAGGCTACGGTACTACAACCGAATCACAGGAATACTCATACATTGATAATACTGTTGTAACAGGAACATATTTTTACAGGTTAAAACAAGTAGATTTTGGCGGACAGTATGAATACTCAGATGAAATTGAAATTGAAGTTAATGGCCCTTTGACATTTACATTAGAACAAAACTACCCCAATCCATTTAATCCATCAACAAAAATCAAATACAGTGTGCCTGAAAATGGCAATGTAAAACTCTCTGTTTACAATTTAGTTGGTGAAGAAGTAAGCATGCTAGTTAATGAAACGGTTGATGCGGGATTCTATGAAGTTACATTTAACGCTTCAAATCTGCCAAGCGGAACTTACTTTTATAGTTTACAAACAGGTAATTTTGTGGAAACTAAAAAGATGATTCTGTTGAAGTAATCAGTGATTAGAATTATTTTCTTAATCCCCGCTTAAAAAATAAGCGGGGTTTTTTATTTAATTCTCAACTCCATATTTAACCTGTTTTTTATACTCTTCAGTATCAAAACGTCCTTTGGACTCTTTAATCAATCCGTTATCATCAAATTGCCAGAGTTCAATCCCGCTGATTCTTACTTTCTTTCCCGTTCCATTTGGACCTGTATTCGTTCCGGTAAATGTCCAGTGAAATTCTGTCCCTTTTGGTGTGGTGACCAGACTATCCATCGATACGATTATATCAGGAAAAGCGGTCATAAAACTTTCCGCTACTTTTGAAATTTCATTTCTGCCAACAGCAGGTTTTCCATCGTTGACACTCAGGGATCCATCTTCAGCAAAGAATAAAGAAACAAATTCAGGTTTTTGACTGCACCACGCTTGTGCATAGTTTTTTCCAAACATATTTAAATCGAATATTTTTTCGTCTTCCGGAATTGGAGTTGCAGAATACGATAGACTTATAAACTTCCACGATTCACCATCCTTCATCAAGGTAAAGTAATCCATATTATGTGATTTAGGAACTCCAAAAGCGTAGAGAGTTGCATCAGCTCTTACGAAAGCCATGTGGTCGTCATTTAAATGTATTGTGTATTCTTTAACTGGTTCAAAGTAGGGTCGCGTGGTTCTTTTTTTAACATCATCAAAATAATTTTGGATAGTCATAGTCGTAATAACACTTTCGCCATCTTTTAATCTTACACTTCCTACGTTTGCATGATCAGTCATCATTCTTGCCATAGCTTCAAGATTATAATTACCAGCAGCAAACAAGAAATGCTCTACGGTTTCTAAA
>JAPHUI010000158.1 GCA_026193755.1 Ignavibacteriaceae bacterium
ATACCTTTATCATTAAATATTTCGTCCGGTAAACCTGTATTTACCTTATAGTTAGAGTAATCAATAAATACTTTACCTGTCTGTGCTTTTGTTGAATCTTCCATTGTTTTTTTAAGATCAGAGTCAGTATCAAAATTAAATTTCCGGGGAAGAATGGATCGGTCTATGCTGAAGGTAAAAACCATCGAAGAAGGAAGCCAAAAACCCTTTTCAGTTTTTAAATAGTCCATATCAATCGTGAATGTACCTTCGGGTTTTCGTGAAGATTCAACTTTTAATATTAGGTCTCGTTTAGTATCAACCCAAAGAGTGCTTAAAATAACATCGGAGCGACCATCCAGCGGTATTACCTTGATTACTGAAGTCACTATTTTATTTAGAGTATCTTCCCTTACGTAAAATGAAGTGTAATTCGAATTCAATAAACTGAGTGGAGAAAAATTAAGTCCTTCTTTAGGAAGCATTGCAAATCCTTCTGATTCGATATGAATTTTATCGGGTTGCTTATAATATATTTTAGCCTCCCTGTCCGGCATCTTCAGGAAATCGACATCAACTTTAACTTTTACATCAACCGTGTAATCCTCAATTTTACTAAACTCCGCTTTAACCTTCTTTAAAATCGCTTCAGGATCTTTAGGTTGTGAAAATGCGATTAAGCTAAATAAAAAAACTATGAAAAATATTTTATTACTCATCTCTTTTTCTAAATAAAAATCAACTTAAAATATCTTTTCTCTTAAAAATAATTGATGTTGCAGTAAAGAATATTAAAATGTGTCCGCTTAAAATTAGTGTTGCCTTAATTATTTTTTCAAGGTTCAGCGGATTATAAAAGAATTCCCGCCACTGTAAAATATAGTTAGTAAATAAATATGGTCTTATATCTCTCAGTATTTGGACATCGAATGCTGAAAGGATTATGAAAATAATTATTACAGCCATTGTAGAAACAATCGGTCCGATAGCATTTTCGACTAATGACGAAAATAATATTGCCAGGCTGCAGACAACCGACATACTCAAAGCTGCAAAGCCATATGCTAAAATAAATCTCCAGAGAATATCACCCTTCTCAAATATAATAATTGCATCAGGACTCATTACCAGCAATTCACCAGTTCCAAAAACAATCAGACCAATTACCAGGCTCATAATAGCCAGCCACAGAACCAGTGAACTTGTATAAATTGTACCTGCAATAAACTTAGAGGTGACAACTTGCATCCTTGAAACCGGTCTGGTAATCAAGACACGATAAGTTCCTGCGGTTGCTTCCCCTGCTAAAAGATCACCGGCAACTAATGCTACTAAAAATGGGATATGTATTGTTAAAGCATTTAGAATTATATAAGAAATCCAATAACCATTTAACAGGTTTCCCACAAGAATAAATGAGTCTCGCAATCCACGGGTTATAAAATCAAGAGATTTTTGCCCTTCCAGATACATTGCAAGATGAAGTAAAGGGACAAGAATACCAATAGCTATAAATCCGATATACGTGCGCCATTTTTTGAAGATTTTAAACAGTTCTATTTTAACCAGCGTTACTATCATTTGGCTTGGGCAGTAATACTTAGAAAATAATCTTCCAGAGATCTTACGGGAACCAGAGCACTAACAAGTATACCGTTTTCTACTATGTATTTGTTCAATGCAGGAATATCCTCCTGCTCAAGATTGAAATAAAATTTATTCCCCTGAATTGATTCGATACATTGATACCATTGCGTATTCTGTAAAATGTTTTTAACTTCTTCAGGCTTATCTACCTCTACAGTTACTTTTAGAACCTTGGATTTCAAAAGATCATCCACTCGCCCTTCAACAATCTTATTTCCTTTATTCAGAATAAGCATACGGTTTGCAACAAGTTCAATCTCTGATAGAATGTGCGATGAAAGAAATATTGTTTTATTTTCATCCTTGCTCAAACGAATAATCAAATCCCTTATTTCCTTCATACCTTGAGGATCGAGACCGGTTGTCGGCTCATCTAAAACTACTAATTCGGGATCGTTTAAAAGTGCCTGAGCGATGCCGAGTCTTTGCTTCATACCGTGTGAGTATGTTTTAACTTTACTTTTAGCTCGATCCTTCAATCCAACCAGTTCTAGCAGTTCCATTATTCTATTCTGAGAAACCACTTTTCCTGATATTTTAGCCAAAATTTGAAAGTTTTTAAGTGCAGACAAATAACCATAAAAGTCTGGTTTTTCAACAATTGCACCGACGTTGGATAGTATTTCTTTTCTGTTATCCAGTAAAGTTTTACCAAAAATTTTTATTGAACCAGAGGTAGGAAAAATTAGAGATAGTATCATCCGTATTGTTGTGCTTTTTCCAGCACCATTTGGACCAAGAAATCCGAAAACATCTCCTTTAAGAACGGTGAACTCCAATTCATCCACAGCAAGAACGTTTTTGAAATGCTTCGTTAGACCTGAAATTTCGATTACATTTTCTGACGAATTCAACTTATAATTTTTATTGGTTTTTAGCTATTGAAAAATAGAAATTTAATAGGTTTCTTCTTAATCAAAGTAATGATTTTAGTAAAACAAAATTGTCTCTTAAAAAAATAATACTCATATCAAAATTTAAATCGTATAATCGTAAAAAAAATTTTCAATTGGCTCAAATTTAATTTGCTATTTTTAAAAATTATCAGCAAGTTAGCATTGCCTATCGGGGTAAGAAAATTTAACACAGAAAATTTTGTTATGCGCTTTTATTTCTTAAAAATTTTTTTTAGCTTCCTTCAAACCCTGATCCAAATTCATATTTAATAATCTTTTGTTTGTTAAAATAGTTACTTAGAAAGTGAATTACCTTTTATTCTCAAAATTTTATTTTAACCCGACCGCTAAGTCTAAAACACGGAGATTTGAATGCAGATAAAACGCCTGTTTACCGAAACTGGTAAAGATCCCCTATCTTCTATCAAATTTGTAAAAAGAAAATCCGAAATAAGAAATCC
The DNA here is from genome assembly GCA_026193755.1 of Ignavibacteriaceae bacterium. Taxonomy (GTDB): domain Bacteria; phylum Bacteroidota; class Ignavibacteria; order Ignavibacteriales; family Ignavibacteriaceae; genus IGN2. The sequence continues at coordinate 2,984 of JAPHUI010000158.1, forward strand.
TGATGGCTCATTGGTATTCAAGATGGATGATGTATCTGTACCTGAAAACTGGTCACAGGTAGCTACGGATATACTGGCTCAGAAATACTTCAGAAAAGCTGGAATTCCTAAAATTCTGGTTAAATTAAAGGAAGATGGATTACCTGATTGGTTAAGACCATCCGTTGAAGATAAGGAAAGACTTGAAGCTCTTCCCGATAATGATAGATATACATTCGAACGTGATGCAAAACAGGTATTTCACAGATTAGCCGGTTGCTGGACTTACTGGGGCTGGAAAGGAAAATATTTTAATTCCGAAGAAGATGCTAAAGCTTTTTACGACGAACTAATTTATATGCTTGCAAACCAGTTTGCCGCGCCTAACAGCCCGCAGTGGTTTAACACTGGTTTAAATTGGGCTTATGGAATTACAGGCCCATCCCAGGGACATTATTATGTCGATTATCAAACCGGTGAAATGGTTTTTTCAACTGATGCTTATACTCACCCGCAACCACATGCTTGTTTCATTCAGTCCGTTGATGACGACCTGGTTAACGAAGGTGGAATAATGGACCTTTGGGTTCGCGAGGCAAGACTATTTAAATATGGTTCGGGAACCGGTTCAAACTTTTCGAAGCTCAGAGGATTTAATGAGCCTCTTAGCGGAGGAGGTAAATCTTCAGGTTTAATGTCATTCTTAAAAATAGGTGACCGGTCTGCCGGTGCTATAAAATCCGGCGGAACCACCCGGCGAGCTGCAAAAATGGTTACTCTCGATCTTGATCATCCGGACATAGAAGAATATATAAACTGGAAAGTTGTAGAAGAACAAAAAGTAGCTGCGCTTGTAGCTGGTTCACAGATTACAGAATTTCATCTGAATAATATTATGAAAGCATGCTACTCAGAACATCCGGAAAATGACAGATTCAACAAACAAGTAAATAAAAAATTAAAATTCGCTGTCCTCGAAGCTCGTAAAGCCCAAATTCCTAATAACTACATTGAAAGAGTAATACAACTGGCAAAACAGGGATTCAAATCTATTGAGTTCCCTACATACGACACTGACTGGAATTCAAGTGCATATGCAACGGTTTCCGGGCAGAATTCTAACAACTCAATCAGAGTAACTAATGAGTTTATGAATGCTGTACTTGATGATGAAGATTGGAATCTGTACTGGAGAGTTGAAAAGAAAAAAGCAAAAGAAGAGAACAGGGATCCCAAACCATGCAAAACTTTAAGAGCACGAGATTTATGGAACGAAATTTCCTATGCAGCATGGTCCTGTGCAGATCCCGGAATTCAGTTTCACTCAACAATAAACGAATGGCATACCTGCCCTGAAAATGGTGAAATAAAAGCCTCGAATCCGTGCAGTGAGTATATGTTCCTCGACGACACAGCCTGTAACCTTGCTTCGATGAACCTGGTAAAATTTTACAACGCAAAAGAAAAAAAGTTCAACGTTGAAGCTTACAGACATACTACCAGAATATGGACTATGGTGCTGGAAATAAGTGTGATGATGGCTCAATTCCCGAGTAGAAGCATCGCGCAATTAAGTTACGACTTCAGAACGTTAGGTTTAGGTTACGCAAATCTTGGCACCCTCTTAATGCTGCAGGGAATTCCTTATGACAGTAATGAGGGATTTGCCATTTGCGGAGCTCTGACAGCAATAATGCACATGTCATCTTATGCAACTTCAGCAGAAATGAGCAAAGAGTTAGGCTCATTCCCGAGCTATAATCAAAATAAAAAACATATGCTACGGGTAATTCGTAATCACAAAAGAGCAGCATACAACGTCCCGAATGAAGAGTACGAAGGATTAACAACTTTTCCAGTAGGTATAAATCCCAAACATTGTCCTTCAGATTTGCTGAAAGCTGCAAGGGAAGATTCTGACAGAGTACTAGAACTTGGCGAGAAGCATGGTTTCAGAAATGCACAGGTAACCGTTATTGCTCCAACCGGAACGATTGGTTTAGTAATGGATTGTGATACCACAGGCGTTGAACCGGATTTCGCTTTAGTAAAATTTAAGAAACTTGCCGGCGGCGGTTATTTTAAAATTATCAACCAATCTATTCCTCCTGCACTCGAAAGACTGGGTTACAATAAAGACCAGATAAGCGAAATTGTTAAATACGCTAAAGGTAGAGGCACTCTGAATGGATGTCCATATATTAACCCGGAATCATTAAAGACAAAAGGCTTTACAGAAGAAGCAATATCTAAAATTGAAAAAACGCTCCCCACTGTATTCGAGTTAAGTTTTGCATTCAACAAGTTCACGTTGAGTAATGAATTTTTAGTAGATGAACTGGGTATTGATGAAGAGAAAATCGATAGATTCGATTTTAATCTTTTAGAAGAATTGGGTTTTTCAAAACAAGAAATATCTTCAGCAAATGATTACGTTTGCGGAACTATGACAATTGAAGGAGCTCCGTTCCTGAAACACGAACACTACCCTGTTTTCGATTGCGCCAGTAAATGCGGGAAAAAAGGAACCAGATTCATCCGATCTTCTGCACATATAAAAATGATGGCAGCGGCACAACCGTTTATTTCAGGTGCAATTTCCAAAACCATCAATCTTCCGAACCAAGCCAGTATTGAGGATATTAAAGATGCTTATATGCAATCCTGGAAACTTGGTATAAAAGCAAATGCACTTTACAGAGATGGGTCAAAGCTTTCACAACCGCTTAATACTTTAAGTGAAGAAGACATAGAAGCCCTCATTGAAGATAAGGAGAAGAACGATACTGTTAAGTTTGCCGAGAAAATCATTCACCGTTATATTGCAAAAAGAAGAAGGCTACCAGACAGAAGATCCGGTTATACACAAAAAGCAAAGATAAATGGACAATCTGTTTACATTAGAACCGGGGAATATGATAATGGACAGATAGGTGAAATATTTATTGATATGCACAGGGAAGGTGCAGCTTTCAGAAGCCTTCTAAACTGTTTCGCAATTTCTATATCACTTGGATTGCAGCACGGCGTTCCGCTTGAGGAATTTGCAGACGCTTTTGTATTTACGAGATTTGAACCGAGTGGAATAGTAACCGGTAATGAGAAAATAAAAATGGCTACTTCAGTTATTGATTACATTTTCAGGGAGCTAGCTGTTACTTATCTGAACAGATACGATCTTGCTCATATTGAACCAGAGGAAATAAAAGCAAAAGCTTCTGCAGGAATAGTGAAGAAGTTTGCTGAACCTGACTTTGTAAGCGAGGAATTAGTGAGTGAAAGATTAGTTGAGTTGGATAAAGATGACATTGACTCATACCCATCAGAAAAGTTGAATAATCCTTCTACTCACCTAAAACGCGAACCAAATACGAATACGAGTAAAAAGACTGAAATGAAAACGCAGGTCAAGATGGCAATTGAAAAGGGATATACGGGAGATATTTGTCCAGAATGCCAGAGTATGACTATGGTAAGAAACGGAACCTGCTTAAAATGTATGACCTGCGGCTCTACTTCGGGGTGCAGTTAAAAAGTTTCAACATCAAAAAAATGAAAGCCGTTCTAATTAGGAACGGCTTTTTTGTTAAACTGATATTTGCAAGTCTTCAAGGTTTGTTAGACAAATCATCTTTATCTAATCTCCTCGCACCCATATAAGTTCTTGAGTAATAGTCGTAATTTATTGAAGAAACTGTTACCCCTTTAGTTGAGCTAGCGTGTGCAAAAAGATTTTCTCCGATATAAATACCAACATGTCCGGGTCTGACTCGCTTGCGCGTATTAAAAAATACAAGGTCACCAAACTGCAAATCATCTTTATCTGACACTTCCCTTCCCTGTGTAAATTGAAGCCTTGCTGACCTTTGGAGATCTATATTAAAAACATCTCTATAAAGCATTTGCGTAAAAGCTGAACAATCTATTCCGTCTTTGCTGTTTCCGCCATACTTATATGGAGTTCCGAGGTACTTGATAATTTCCATCAACATTTGCTCTCTGATTGTTGAATAATCAAAACCAGGGAGATCATAGTGCCCGGTTTGTGTATCAGTATTTAACACTTTTGAAATATCTATGTCCGGTTCTTCACTGGGTAGGTTGCTAGGATCTTTTAAATCAAGATTCAAATCAACGATCATAGAATCATCGGCAGAAGTAAACCTTACCGGAGATCTTTTGGATTCTTCTTCTGTCTTTTTACCGTATCTTACAGTATTACTTGATGAACAGGCTGAAACTAAGATAAGTATAATAATAGGAAAGGAGATAAAAATTGTCCTTGGTAGAAGTCTTTTCAATTTTAACCTAAATATTTTTTCAGGTCTTTACTTCGTGTCGCGTTTCTTAATCTTCGTATAGCTTTTTCTTTTATTTGTCTTATCCTCTCACGAGTCAGATTAAACCTGTCTCCAATTTCTTCAAGGGTCATGGGTTGTTCATTCGAGAGACCAAAATAAAGTTTTATGACCTCCGCTTCGTGTTCGCTGAGTTTAGATAATGCTTTTTCAATTTCAGCATGAAGTGATTCGGACATTAATGTAGTATCCGGTGCAGGCAGTTCTTCACTTTCAAGTACATCTAAAAGCCGGCTTTCTTCATCCTGTGCAAAAGGTGCATCAAAGGAAAGATGCTTGCCGGACACTTGCAAAGTTTCTGAAATATCCTGAACATCCATTTCCAGCTCGTTTGCTATTTCTTCCGCACTTGGTTCTCTTTCAAATTCCTGCTCAAGATTTCTGTATGCCTTGCCAATTCTGTTCAATACTCCAACACGATTCAAAGGTAAGCGCACAATCCGTGATTGCTCAGCTAATGCCTGCAGAATTGATTGCCGAATCCACCAGACTGCATATGAAATAAACTTAAAACCGCGAGTTTCATCGAAACGTCTTGCCGCTTTTATAAGTCCCAGATTACCTTCATTAATCAAATCCCCAAGTGAAAGACCCTGGTTTTGATATTGTTTTGCAACACTTACAACAAACCGCAAATTAGACCTGGTCAGCTTCTCTAATGCCTCTGGATCACCCTGTTTAATTTTAATGGCCAACTCAATTTCATCTTCAGCAGTAAGCAAAGAAACCTTGCCTATCTCCTGAAGATATTTGTCGAGAGATTGAGCTTCCCTATTAGTGAACTGCTTTGTTATTTTCACGGTTTATTTTTATTAGACTTTTCAGAGTTAATTGTGTCCACAATTCCAACTATAGATGCATCTACAGGCGCCATATCAACCGGTAGTGGAATTACTGCTTCAGATGCTGTAATATAGTAAACAATTTCACCAGGACCGGAACCTACGGTATCAACAGCAACTATTGGATCACCAGTTTTTTCTAATTCAGAATTTAAAGGCTGAACAATCATCAGCTTAAAATTTTTTAAAGCTTCATATTTTCTTGTTGCCCAGATATTCCCTATTACTTTTCCTAAAAACAATTGATATCCATTCAAATAAACAATGATAAATCTAACTATTAAAAGTCTTCAAAAATAACTCGTAATAAAATTTTGATTTTACTTTAAAGTAGCAAGTCCTATTTTTTTGTCTGAT